>NZ_JBSGCE010000060.1:0-55192 GCF_053601695.1 Nonomuraea sp. NPDC004702 | reverse complement strand
GGGCGGTGACCAGCGCCCTGGCCACGGCCACGCGCTGCTGCTGGCCGCCGGAGAGCTGGTTCGGCTCGTGCCGCACGCGGTCGGTCAGCCCGACCTGCTCCAGCGCGGCCAGGGCGCGCGAGCGCCGCTCGGCCGGGCCGACGCCGCCGTACACCAGCGGCAGCTCGACGTTGGCCAGCGCGCTCATGCGCGGGATCAGGTTGAAGGACTGGAAGACGAACCCCACCCTGCGGTTGCGCAGGATCGCGAGCTGGTGCTCGGCCAGCCGTCCCACGTCGGCGCCGTCGATCTGGTACGTGCCGGAGGTGGGCACGTCGAGGCAGCCGAGGATGTTCATCAGGGTGGACTTGCCGGAGCCGGACGCGCCCATGACGGCGACGTAGTCGCCGCGCTCGACGTCCAGGCTGACGCCGCGCAGGGCGTGGACCTTGGCGTCGCCCTCGCCGTACTCCTTGACCAGGTCCTTCACCCGCAGGACGGGGGCCGCCGTCGCGGTGGCGGGGGCCGTCATCGCCCGCCGCCCGGCATGCCGCCGCCGCCCGGGAAGCCGCCGCCGAACCCGCCGCGCTGGTTGGTGCTCTGCGTGCCGGTCGCGGGCGGCACGAGCTGGTCGCCCTCGGACACCCCGGACCTGATCTCGGTGAGCGCCGTGCCCCGGACGCCGACCTCGACCGGGGTCCTGACCTGGCGGCCGTCCCTGAGCAGGGTCACCGTGGTCTGGCCGCCGCTGGTGGAGACCGCGGTGGAGGGGACGGTGACGACGTTCTCCGCCCTGCCGACGACGACCTCGACGGTGGCGGTCTGGCCCAGCCGGACCTGCGCGGGGACCTTGGTGAAGGTGACCGTGACCGGGTACTGGACGACGTTGTTGCTGGTGGAGGCGATCGGCTGGATCTGCGTGACCTTGCCGTCGGCGGTCACCCCCGGCAGGGCGTCGAAGGTGACGGTGGCGTTCTGCCCCTGTTCGAGCTTGCCGACGTCGGACTCGGTGAAGGTGCCCACGAGCTGGAGCCGTCCGGTGTCGGCCAGGTCGACGAACCCGCCCGTCCCTGTGCTGTTCCCACTGCCGCCGCTCTGCGACTGGCCCTGGGACTGGCTCTGGCTTCCGCCCGAGCCGGAGGCGGTGCCGCCGACGGATCCGTTGACCGCCGTGACCGTGCCCTTGAACGGGGCTCGCAGGACGGTGGCCGCGACCGTGCGCTCGGCCTCGCGGTAGGCGTTGCGCGCCTTGACGTAGGAGGCGTAGAGCGCGGCCGTGCCGGTGCCCTCGTCGACCGCGCTCCGGTACGTGGCCTTGGCCGCCGACAGGCTCTCCTGCGCGGCGGAGTCGTCGAGCCTGGCCAGGATGTCGCCCTTGTCGACCTTGTCCCCCGCCTTGACGTAGATCCGCTCGACCGTGCCGCCCGTGCCGAACGACAGGGACCTGGTCCTGGAGCTGGCCACCGCGCCCGACGCGGACACCGACGCGGACACCGAGCCGCGGCTCGCGGTCACCGTGCGCACGGCCGTCTCGCCGGCCGCGCGGTCCGTGCCGAGCTGGACGTAGGCGAGCGTGGCCCCGCCCAGCAGGAGCACGCCCAGCGCTCCGTTGGTCATCAGCGCTCTGCGCCTTGTCGACACCTTCACAGCCGGTGACCCTTGCACACCAGCCTGCGCCGCAGCCGTGACGGAGCTGAACGTTCGCTGACAACCCGGGCCCGGGCGGGGTCACACAGCGAACTCTCAGGCTGCTCGCAGGCTGCCGTGAAGCTGGTCGGCCAGGATGGGCGGCCATGAGACCGACTTTCGCGCTGGGCGGGCTCGCCCTGGCCGTGCTCGTCGCCGGGTCGGGCCTGGCGCTGGCACTCCGCGACGACGACCCGCCCGCCGTCCGGGTACGGCTCGCCGCCGCCCAGCGGGGCCCGGTCACGGCCCTGGTCAGCGCCGCCGGCAACACCGTGGACGGCGCCCGCCGGGACCTGGCGTTCGGCTCGTCCGGCCCGGTGACCAAGGTGTACGTCAAGGTCGGGACCAAGGTGACCAAGGGCCAGGTGCTGGCCAGGATCGACGGACGAGAGGCCCGCGAGGCGTACGCAGCCGCCAAGGCCGACCTCTCCGCCGCCCAAGAATCCCTCACCACCGCCACCACCGCCAGCTCCACCGGAACCACCGGAACCACCGGGACCGGGACCACCGGTTCGCCGTTCTCCGCCGGGTCGCCGAACGCCGGCAGCTGCCCCACCCCGTCAGCCTCCTCGAAGCCCACACCGCCGGTCACTTCGAACCCCACCCCGACCACTGGTGGCACCGGCCCCGCCACCTCCCCCGCCCCGGACACCGGCGCCGCTGCCACTCCCGGCAGCGCCGCCGCCCCTGGGGGCGCGACCGTCCCTGGGGCGACGGGCGGCCCGGGCACGGCTGTCGGCGGAGGTTCGGCGGGCGAGGGCGTTTTCGGCCCGACCACCCCGCCTACCACCACCTCGCCCGCCACCACTCCGCCCACCACCGCCACGAGCGCCACGACCGCCACGGCGACCACCGCCGCGCCTACCGGCGCACCCGCCACCAAGGCGAGCAAGGCCGCCTCCCCCTCCTCGACGCGGAGCTCCGGCGCGTCCCCAGCTCACAGCCGGCCCCCGACCGCAACCCCCACCCCCACTCACGAGCCCTCCGAGCCCCAGCCCACGGTGACGGTCACCGCGACGGCCACGGTGACGGCGACGGTGACCGTGACGGTGACCCCGCCCGGCGGCGGCACCCCCGGAGGCGGCACCCCCGGAGGCGGCACCCCCGGAAGTAGCCAGACCCCCGGCACACCGTCCAACCCCGGCGAACCGTCCACACCGGGCGGCCCGTCCACCGCCGAGCCGCCCGCCACGGCCAGGCCCTCGACCACCGCGCCCCCGTCCGCGACCGCCAAGCCCACCACCAAGCCCACCGCCAAGCCCACCGCGAAGGCCACCGCCAAGCCGCGCGCGACGACATCCGCCCGTCCCACCGGCTCCTGCTCACCCGGCACGACCTCCCGGGACACCACCACCAGGACCGCCACCACCCCCAAGGACGGCGCCAGAGGCGGGATCACCGAGGACCAGGCCGCCGCGAACGTCGACCGCGCCGAAGCCGCTCTTGAGGAGGCCGCCGACGCCGTGCGCGCCACCCGCATCGTGGCCCCCACCTCGGGCACCGTCCTGTCCGTGGCGGGCCGGGTCGGCGACACGGCCGGCACCGGCACCTTCATCAGCCTCGGCAACCTGAACGAGCTCCAGGTCCAGGCCATGGTCACCGAGTCGGACGTCAACCGGCTCAGGCTCGGCCAGCAGGCCGCCATCACCCTCGCCACCCGTCCCGGCGAGCGCCACGGCGGCAGGGTCACCGCGATCGCCCCGACCGCCACGGTCGAGGACCGGCTCGTCCGCTACTCCGTCACCCTGGCCTTCGACGAGCCGCCCGCCGGGCTCATGCTCGGCCAGACCGCCACGGTGTCGGTGACCACCGCCGAGGCCAAGGACGCGATCTACGTCCCGGCCGCCGCCGTCCGCAGCCGTTCCGACGGCGCCCAGGTGGTCACCGTGCGCTCGGGCGGGCACGACGCCGCGAAGGTGGTCGCCACCGGCGTCCGCGGCGACCAGTACGTCCAGATCACCTCAGGTCTGGACGAACAGGACCAGGTCGTCATGTCCGGCACCACCACCGGCGAGTTCCCCGACGCGACCTGGCCGGGCGCCTGACCCCCGCCCCGGCTCCCAGCCGGCCCTCAGCCCGCTCCCAGCGAACCTTCAGCCGACGAGGCCCGCACCCCCGCAGCTCCCCGGCCGACGAAGACCGCGGATCCCGCCGTCCCAGCCGGCGAAGGCTGCGTGCCCCGCCGTCCCTCAGCCATGGCGGGGCGCGGCCCGGCCGGCGGCTGAGCGGGGCGGTTCGGCCGGGATCGTGAGCCGGTGGGCGGTGCGGGCCCGCGCGCCGCGGCGGGAGATGTAGTCGAGCGTGCGGAAGTCCACCGACAGCTCGTCCCGGGTCAGCCGGGCCATGAGGTAGCCGCGCCGCTGGTCGATGTAGGAGATGTGCGGGTTCTCCTGCAGGGCCTCGGCGATCCACGTGCGGTCCCGGTAGCCGTCGCCGTCGCTGGCGATCGACGACGTCACCAGCTCCCTGGCCACCACCGGCGAGTCCGGGTCGTCGAAGTCGGTCTTGAGGTCGGCCAGGTGGTGCATGTGCGCGTCCCCGGTCAGGACGACGGGGTTCGAGGTGCCCGACAGCGACCCGAGCAGGCGGGTGCGCTCGGCGGCGTAGCCGTCCCAGGAGTCGAGGTTCACCTCGCGGCCCGGCCCGATCCTGTAGTCGCGCTGGGCCATCAGGATCTGCTGGCCCAGCAGGTTCCACCGGGCGCCGGACCCGCTCAGCCCCTCCTCCAGCCATCGCCACTGGGCGGACCCGAGCAGCGTGCGCCCGTCGGACAACCGTTCGTCGCAGCCGGCCCGCACCCCGTCCAGGCAGGCCTGGTCGTCGCGGAACTGGCGGGTGTCCAGCAGGTGGAAGCGGGCCAGCGTCCCCCAGGAGACGCGCCGGTTGATGCGCAGCACCGCTCCCTGGAGGCTGGCGCGGCGCAGCGGCATGTTCTCGTAGTACGCGCGGAAGGCGTCGGCGCGGCGGCGGGCGAAGCCGGGCGCGCCGGTGCTGGAGACGGGGCCGGCCCAGTTGTTCTCGATCTCGTGGTCGTCGAAGGCCGCCAGCCAGGGCGCGACCGCGTGCGCGGCCTGCAGGTCGTGGTCGCTCTTGTACTGGGCGTGCCGCAGCCGGTAGTCGGCGAGGGTGGCGCACTTGCCCGGCGTGTGCGTGCGCACCCGTCCGGCCAGGGCGGTGTAGCCGCTGGGGCCGTACTCGTACATGTAGTCGCCGAGGAAGACGACCAGGTCGGGCTCCTGCTCGGCCAGGCGGCGGTAGGCGGTGTAGTAGCCGTGCTCGTAGTGCGCGCAGGCGGCCACGGCGAAGGTGAGCGGGCTCTCCCCGGCGGGCGTCGTCCGGGTGCGGGCGGCGTGCGAGAGCCTGCCCTGGCTCCTGAACCGGTAGAAGTAGTCGCGGCCGGGCTCCAGCCCGTCCAGCTCGACGTGCACGCTGTGGGCGTCGCGCGGTCGTGCGGTCGCGGTGCCCGACCGCACGACCGAGGAGAACCGTTCGTCGGTGGCGACCTGCCAGTCGACCTCGACGTCGCGGGCGGGCATGCCGCCGCGGCCGTCGCCGCCGAGCGGGTCGACGGCCAGCCTGGTCCACAGGACGAAGCCGTCGGCGGAGGGGTCGCCGGAGGCCACGCCGAGGGTGAACGGATCGGATCTGAGTGTCGTGGCGGAGGCGGGCGAGGTGACGGCGCGGGGCGCGACGAGGCCGGCTGCCGCCGCTGTCAGGAACGTTCTGCGGTCCACGCTCCAGGTATGTCCGCCCGCGCTGACCCCGTCGTGGCCCCGTCATGACAGCGGAGTCAAGCGTGGGTGAACAGCGCCGGTCGCCCGGCGGGAGGTCAGCGGGGCAGCTCGCGCAGGGATTTGCGGAGCGCGGCGGCGCCGGTGAAGAGCACGCCGGTCATGCCCGCGCGTTCGGCGCCCTCGACGTTCTCGGCCCGGTCGTCGACGAAGACGATCTCGGACGGGTCGGCGCCCAGCTCGCGGGCGACCTCGTCGAAGATCTCCCGGTCGGGTTTGACCAGGCCCATCCTGCCGCTGTAGAAGCGGTGGCCGATGGCGGCGATCCAGGGCAGCTCGTCGAGGCCGTCGGCCATGCAGACGGGCATGTTGGACAGCAGCGCCACGCCGTCGCCCGCGTCGAGGACCTCACCGAGGACGGCGACCGTGCCCTCGTCGGGGTAGGCCCAGCTCGCGACGTCCATGGCCACCAGGCGGGCGACCTCGGAAGGGGTGGCGGCCCGGTCCAGCACGGCCGACCAGTAGCCGACGGGGCTCAGGCTCGCCCGGTCGAACTCCAGGCGGTGCTCCCAGTAGCGGCGCAGGAACGCCTCGGGCTCCACGCCGACGGCGAGCGCCATGGCCTCGGCGTCGGCCGCGGGCTGCGGCAGGGACAGGACGTTGCCGTAGTCGAACACAATCCACGTCATGCAAGGAATGGTCGCAGATGCGGGTCGAGCGCCGGGCAGCCCAGGTATTTCTCGGCCGTGTGGAAGTCGATCCAGTCGAGGTTGACCAGCTCCTCGACGTCCACGCCGGTGAAGCTGGCGCGCAGAGCGGGCGGGATGGCGGCGATGTCGTCCTTGTCGGCGATGTTCACCCAGCGGGCGACGTTCCTGGGGCGTTCGCCGAGGCCGTTGACGGGGGCGGGCAGCAGGCGTTCGAAGACGACGTTGCGCATGCCGAGCGGGCTGCCGAGCGTCAGCAGCAGATCGACGGGCAGGTCGGGGTTGGCCCACAGGGCCTCGTAGGCCACGACGCTGCCGAGCGAGTGGGCGATGACCACCCGCGGCCGGTTCCTGCGGATGGCGTCGGCCACGGCCAGCCGGCACTTCTCGCGCCGCTCCTGGTCGGTGAGGTAGACCGCGACCTCGGGCGCGAACAGCTTGGCGAACGCCGCCGACCTGCTGTCGAGCTTGCCGAGCAGCCATCCGGTGAACGACTTGAGCGCGCCGGTGACGTGCTCGCCGAGCCCGAGGTCCTTGGCCCATTCGACGAGCACCTGCTGGGTGGCGGCCTCGACGCGGGCCGCCGCCTGCGGGGAGCTCTCCCCTGGCTTGGGGTCGCGCAGCAGGTGGGAGAAGTAGGCGACCTCGCTGAAGTAGGCGGCCGTCTCGCCGCCGAGCGCCGCGTGCAGGTAGCGGTCCCACTTGAGCCGCATGGCCGCGGCGGCCCCGGTGGCCGACCCGCCGGCCTCCAGGTAGTAGTTGTACTTGCCGATCCCGTGCACGCCCACGATGGCCGTCACAGCGCCTCCCCCTGACCGCTCGATCTTTCCGCGGATATTGGCATACGCCGCCCGTCCCCGCCCGTCAAGAGCCACCGGAGTTTAGTCTTGCCTAAAGGTTTAGGTAGAGCTAAAGTGGAGTCACGAGGACGGACAGCGTCGAGAGCGAGACCGACATGGCCTTTCGCCGGAACCCCCGTGACGAGGTGGGCGGTCTCGCCCAAGAGGTCGTCGACGAGATCACGTGGTACATGCGGGAACACAAGATCACCCGTGCCGATCTGGCCACGTCGCTGGGCGTCTCGCCCGGCCGGGTGAGCCAGATACTCTCCGGCGACGAGAACCTGACGCTGCGCACGCTCGGCGCGGTCGTCGACGCGCTCGGCGCCCGCCTGGAGCTCACGCTCGGCGACGCCGAGGACTCCCCCGCCGCCCTGGCCTGAGCGCCGGCCGCCACGCCCGGTCAGCGGGCGCGGGCGATGTGCTCGCCGCCGCGGGCCCGTGACGGCGGCACGTATCCCGGCAGCGAGCGGTAGCCGGCCCGGTAGGCCGCGGCCAGCAGGCGCAGCACGTCGTTCTCCGCGTCGTGCCGCAGCACGCCGTGCAGCCGGTGGAGGTTGCCGAGGTAGCGCTCGTACCTGGGGGTCCTGGTGTGGCGGGAGAGGGTGAGCGCGGTGGCCACCTTCGAGCGGGCGGCGCCGTCCTCGATCAGCGCGGCCACGTCCAGCCTGCGTTCGACGGCGTCCAGGCGGGCGTGCACCCGTTCGCGCCGCCGGTCGTCGGCCGACAGGCGGTCGCGGATGCGCTCGTGGTACCGGGCCGCGGCCAGGCTCAGCTCGTAGACGTTCCAGGACGGGTCCACCCGCTTCTCGCACCAGACGCGCTCGTCCTCGGCCATCGCCTGGTCCAGCCGGGCCAGCAGCGACACCAGCCAGAACGTGGCCGCCTCCCGGGCCAGCGAGCGCCGCTCGTCCTGCCTGGCGCGCATCTGGCCGAGCCACAGGCCGCTCGGCGCGGCCGCGCCCAGGACGGTGGCCAGCGAGTCGCTCAGCAATGCGTGCCCGGCCAGCGCGACGCCGGCGGACAGACCGCCGGTGAGCAGGCTGATGGCGACCGCGAGCCGCCGCCCGGCGGGCCCGAAGGGCCGGCCCTTCCCCTGGCACCTCAGCAGCAGGAAGACGACGGCGGAGACCACGGCGAGCCCAACGGTCAGCGCCGCCTGCGCGACCCACTTCGGGTCCATGGAATGAGCCCTTCCCGCGAAATGTTCTCTCCATATTCGCAGCGGGGACAGTGATTGAAAATGCCGTTGCGGACGGCATATGTCGCTCATATACGGTGACACTCATCTGAGCAAGGCGCATTCATCCGGAACAGGAGCCACCACCATGCCCGGCCCGCTGGTCGTCAACGACTCGATCGTCATCCCCGACGTCGAGCTCGTCTGGCGTTTCTCCCGTTCCTCAGGTCCGGGCGGTCAGGGCGTCAACACCACCGACAGCCGGGTGGAGCTGATCTTCGACGTGGCCGCGAGCACCGCGATCCCGCCCGCGCTCAAGGCCCGCGCGCTCGACCGCCTGGGCGCCACCACGATCACCGTCGTGGCCTCGGAGTACCGGTCCCAGCTGCGCAACAGGGAGGCCGCCGGCCACCGGCTGGCCCAGCGCGTCAGGGAGGCGGTCGCGCCGCCGCCCAAGCGCCGCCGCCCCACCAAGCCGAGCCGGGGCGCCGTCGAGCGCCGCATCGCGGGCAAGAAGCACCGTTCCGACGTCAAGCGCCTGCGCCGCGACCCCCACTGAGCCCGCCCCGGGAGCACGCCGGGATCAGAGCGAGAACGCCGGTTCCCTGACCCCCGCCGGGCAGAGCTGCCCGATCACCGCGCGCACCTGGCCGCGCAGCACGGGGTCGGTGAGGTGGCCGTCGTCGTCGAAGTGCGGGCAGGCCGGCGAGATGACCAGCTCGGCGCCCATGACGACCGCGTCCGCGCCCTGGAGCTGCTTGTAGAGCTCCGCCTGCGCCCACATCGCGCCGCACGCCCGCGCGCTGGCGCTCATCACCGCCACGTGCTTGCCGGACAGCACGTCGCCGGCCGAGAGCCATTCCAGCGTGTACGTCAGCTCCGGCGGCAGCAGGCTGTGCTCGGGAGCCGTCAGCAGCACCGCGTCCGCCCCGGCGACCAGCCCGAGCAGCTCCCTGGCCGCCACCGGCACCTTGCCCGGCTGGTACGGCGGGACGTCGCCCATCCCCGTCCAGATCTCGAACCGTACGCCTTCCGGCAGTTCGCCGCCCGCTGCGTCCAGCAATCTGTTGATGAATGACCCCGCGTGGAGACTGGCGGCGATCCCGATGATTTTCACCTACTGCTCCCCAGGCGTTCCGGTGTCACCTGGAAACTTCCCGATGCCTCGGATGTCCAAGACCAGCCCGAGGTCAAAAGCAGCTCAGTCTTCGCCTCAGCGCCGGTGACGCTCCTGGTCAGGCGGGCGTCGGAAGATCAGCGCGAGCACCCGCAGCACCATGATCGAGGCGATCACCAGCAGGTTGTAGCCGAGGAGCTGGTACAGGCTCGTGGTGCCGACCACGACGGGCCCGCCCTCGATGCCGAGCAGCAGCACCGCCATGAGCCCGGCCGTCGCGCCGAGCACGGTGAGCAGCACCTGGTGGACCAGGCCGGTGACGTAGCGGCGGTCGCGGTCGTCGGCCAGCAGCCGGACGTTCAGGCTGAACCTGCCGTGCTCGGCGGCGCTGGCGATGCGCTCGACCCGGCGCGGCAGGCGGCGCAGCATCGGCAGCAGCGCGGCCAGCTCCTGGCCCACGGCCTCCTTGACCGACTCCGGCCCGGCCCGCTCGGCCAGGTAGCGCCCGGCGAACGCGCGGGCCTCGCCGATCAGGTTGAAGCCCGGCGACAGGCGCACGAGCGTGCCCTCCAGCGTGGCCAGGGCCCGGAAGACGGCGGCCACCTCGGGCGGGATGGACAGCCCGTACTCCGAGACGATCTTGAACAGGTCGGTGAACATCTGGACGCTGTCCATGCCGGGCCCGAGATGCCTGGCCATGAACTGGCCGAGCGCCCGCTCCAGCGCCGCCTCGTCGATCTCCTCCGGCCGCGGGACGACCTCCAGCAGCGCGTCGGTGACGCCGAGCGGGTCCTGCCGGTTCATCGCGAGCAGGAAACGCTGCAGGGCCGAGCGGACGGAGCCGTCCAGGCGGCCGACCGAGCCGAAGTCGAGCAGGCCGAGCGTGCCGTCGTCGAGCAGCATGAGGTTGCCCGGGTGGGGGTCGGCGTGGAAGACGCCCTCGACGAGGATCTGCCTGAGCAGGCAGTCGAGCAGGTCGCGGGCCAGCGCGGGCCCCTGGCCGGGGGCGGCCGCGGTGACCGGCCCGCCCGACAGGCGCCGCATGACCAGCACCTGCTCGGTGCAGAGGGCGGGGAACGGCTCAGGGTAGGTGACGCCGCCGCTGCCGGAGGCGGCCACGGCGGCCATGTTGGCGGCCTCGACGCGGAAGTCCAGCTCCTCGCGGATGGCGACGGCGAACCCCTCGGCCAGGTCGCGCAGCCCCAGCGAACGCCCCCACCGGGTCCTGGACTCCAGCGTGGCGGCCAGCCGGCGGACGATGTCGAGGTCCTGGGCCACCACGCCCTCGATGCCCGGCCTGCGCACCTTGACCACGACGTCCTCGCCGGTGTGCAGGCGGGCGGTGTGGGCCTGGCCGATGGAGGCGGCGGCCAGCGGCGTCCGGTCGAAGGCGGCGAACACCTCCTCGACCGGCCCGCCCAGCTCGGCGGCGAGCACCGGCTCGATGCGCTCCCACGGCGCGGGGGCGACGTGGTCCTGCAGGCGGCCCAGCTCGTCGATGAACTCGGCCGGCAGCAGGTCGCGCCGGGTGGACAGCACCTGGCCGAGCTTGACGAAGGTGACGCCGCCGTCGTCGAGCGCCTGGCGCAGCGACCTGGCCAGGCGCACCTTGCCCGATCTGTCCTCCAGGCTCTCGCCACGGCCCCGCAGGTAGGGGCCGAGGCCGTGCCGGAACGCGATCCTGGTGATCTGCGAGTAGCGCCGGGCCCGGCGGATCCGGCCGCGCAGCGAGCGCAGCACCTCCAGCGGCCCCGGCACCGAGCCCGGCGGGACCAGCGCCTCGGCCAGCACCAGGATCACCATGGGGATGAGCACCATGCACATGGCGATCAGGAGCAGCAGCCCGAGCGCGCCCGCGTCGGGCGTGGTCTCCGGGTTGACCGGCCCGAACGAGGCGATCACCGGCGTCAGCATCGGCTGGGCCAGGCCCCAGGCCACCATCGCGGCCAGGAAGGTGCGTAACGCGCCGAACCTGACCCCGAGCAGGCGTTGGGCCGCCGTCGCCAGCAGCAGGATCATCACCAGGATGGCGAGCGAGACGAACAGCGTGCCCAGGAGCTCCATGAGGAGGGATCATGCCACGGCCGCGCGGGCGGCGGCCCGGCGGCGGCCCGGCGGCGGCCCGGTGTCAGCCCCTGGCGGCGGCGCGGGCGCGGCGCTCGTCGCGGCGCTCGACGAACCTGGCGGCCGTGACCTCGGTCTTGGCCAGGAACGCCGACAGCTCCTCGCGGGCCCGCTCGCCCTCGGCGTCGAGCCCGGTCTTGTCGAAGACCGCCCACTGGCGCAGCACCGGCATGAGCACGTCGTCGAGGTGCAGGCGCAGGTCGTAGATGCCCTCGTGGGCGATGATCATGGCCTTGCGGGCGAAGCCCTCCATGCCCGTGCCGGGCATCTGGAAGGTGGTGACGACGTCGGTCACCGCGCGCATGGTCTGGTTGGGGTCGAGCTCGAAGGCCGCCTTGAGCAGGTTGCGGTAGAAGAGCATGTGCAGGTTCTCGTCTGCGGCGATGCGGGCGAGCAGGCGCTCGCAGCCCTCGTCGCCGGAGGCCCTGCCGGTGTTGCGGTGGGAGATGCGGGTGGCCAGCTCCTGGAAGGAGACGTAGGCGAGCTGCTGGAGCATGGTGTTGTACTCGGTGACGAAGCCCTGCTCCATGTGGTGCATGCGGGCCCGCTCCAGCGCGACCGGGTCGACCGCGCGGGTGACGGTGAGGTAGTCGCGCAGGGCGGTGCCGTGGCGGTCCTCCTCGGCGGTCCAGCGGTGGACCCACGTGCCCCACGCGCCGTCACGGCCGAACGTGGTGGCGATCTCGTGGTGGTAGCTGGGCAGGTTGTCCTCGGTGAGCAGGTTGACGATCAGCGAGATGCGGGCGGCCTCGGGGATCTTCGAGTCGCCCTCCTGCCACGCCTGGCCGCCGTAGATGCCGTCGAAGTCACGCCCTTCGCTCCACGGGATGTACTCGTGCGGGAACCACTCCTTGGCCGTCGCGTTGTGGCGATCGAGTTCCACGCCCACGACGGGTTCGAGCTCGTGCAGCAGTTCCGTCTGAGACATCGCCATAAAGATCTTCTCCTTCAGGTTACGGGACCGTAGGTTAGGCTACCCGAAGGCCATGTGATGCGGTGTCGACCTCGTTGTCCTAAATGCCGACGTGTTGCAGCAGCCGGTCCAGTTTGATGTTGAGGTCGAGGATCTCCGAGCGCAGCGAGTTGAACTCCTCGGCCATCGCCGTCCTGACGAACCGCAGCTCCTCGGTCACCTCGACGCGCAGCGTCGCCAGCTCCGCCTCCGCGCCCTGCTCCCCCGGCTCCTCACGCCACACGGCCGCCTCCTCGCATTCGGTAAGTCACCTTCCGCTACCAAGGATCGCAGCCGGGCGCGCGCCGCGCCGCCGGACGGCGGCCGCCGGGAGTGGTTTTCTTCTTCCGGGCCACGATCCTCCGCGCCCCGGAAGAAGACTTGTCATCCCGGGCGAGCCACCGCGCTCAGATCAGGTCGACGAGGTCGGCGACCGACTCGACGACCAGCGAGGGACGGTAGGGGAAGCGGTCGATCTGGTCGCGCTGGGTGACGCCGGTCAGCACCAGGATCGTGAACAGCCCCGCCTCCATGCCGGAGACGATGTCGGTGTCCATGCGGTCGCCGATCATGGCGGTGGTCTCGCTGTGCCCCTCGATGGCGTTGAGCGCGCTGCGCATCATGCGGGGGTTGGGCTTGCCCACGAAGTACGGCTCGACGCCGGTGGCCTTGGTGATCATCGCGGCCACCGCGCCGCAGGCCGGCAGCGAGCCCTCGGTGGAGGGGCCGATCGGGTCGGGGTTGGTGGCGATGAAGCGGGCGCCGGCCTCGATCAGCCGGATCGCCCGGGTGATCTGGGTGAAGCTGTAGGTGCGGGTCTCGCCGAGCACGACGTAGTCGGGGTCGAGGTCGGTCAGGATGTAGCCGACCTCGTGCAGGGCCGTGGTCAGGCCGGCCTCGCCGATCACGTACGCCGACCCGCCGGGACGCTGGTCGTCGAGGAACTGGGCGGTGGCCAGGGCGGAGGTCCAGATGGACTCGGCGGGCACGTCGAGGCCGGCGCCGGCCAGGCGCACCGACAGGTCGCGCTGGGTGTAGATGGAGTTGTTGGTCAGGACCCGGAACTTCTTGTCGGACTCCTTGAGCCGTTTGATGAATTCGTCCGCACCGGGGATCGGCCGCCCCTCGTGGACGAGGACGCCGTCCATGTCGGACAACCAGGAGTCGATCCGCTTACGCTGAGTCACCCGTTCATGGTATCGAGCGTGCCTTGTCGACTTCTCGCCGCACACGTGAACAATGTTCATCATGTCGTTCACTGAATCCGCCCTGGACATGCGGGACGAACTCATCCAGCTCCGCCGCTCCCTGCACACCACCCCCGAGCTCGGCCTGCAACTGCCGAGGACGCAGGAGAAGGTGCTGGCCGCGCTCGACGGGCTCCCCCTGGAGATCACCACCGGCAAGACCCTCAGCTCGGTCACCGCGGTGCTGCGCGGCGGCCGGCCTGGCCCCGCGGTGCTGCTGCGCGGCGACATGGACGCCCTGCCGGTGACCGAGCGCAACGACCTGCCCTACATCTCGCAGAACGTCGGCCAGATGCACGCCTGCGGCCACGACCTGCACACCGCCATGCTGGTCGGCGCGGCCCGGCTGCTCAGCGCGCGGCGCGCGGACGTCGCCGGTGACGTGATCTTCATGTTCCAGCCGGGCGAGGAGGGGCACGACGGCGCCAAGCACATGATCGGCGAGGGCGTGCTCGACGCGGCCGGCGCCCGGCCGGTGGCGGCGTACGGGATGCACGTGGTGTCGGCCATGCTGCCGCCGGGGCTGTTCGCCTCGCGGGGCGGCCCGATGATGGCCGCGGCCGACGTGTTCTGCGTGACGGTGAAGGGCACCGGCGGGCACGGGTCGAGCCCCCACCGCGCCAAGGACCCGATCGCGGCCGGCTGCGAGATGGTGACGGCGTTGCAGACGATGGTGACCCGCACGTTCGACGTGTTCGACCCCGTGGTGATCACCGTGGGCACCTTCCACGGCGGCTCGGCCGACAACGTGATCCCCGACGAGGCGCGCTTCGAGGCGACCGTGCGCACGTTCAGCAAGGAGCACCGGAGGCTGGTCAAGCGGCGTCTGGTGGAGGTGGTCGAGGGCATCGCGGCCGCGCACGGGCTCGCGGTCGAGACGTCGTTCGGCATGGGGTACCCGGTGACGGTCAACGACCAGGGCGAGGCCGGGTTCGTCTCGGCGACCGCCGACGAGCTGTTCGGGCCGGGCCGCTACTTCGTGGCGCCGCAGCCGGTCATGGGGTCGGAGGACTTCTCGTACGTGCTGGAGGAGGTGCCGGGCGCGTTCGTCTTCCTGGGGGCCTGCCCGCCCGACCGCGACCCGGCCACGGCGCCCTACAACCACTCGCCGGACGCCGTCTTCGACGACTCCGTGCTGCCCGACGGCGCCGCGCTGTACGCCTCGCTGGCCTACGAGCGCCTGTCGAGGCCGTGATGCGCGCCTGGGTGGTGGACCGGCCGGGGCCGATGGCGACCGGCCCGCTCGTGCGGGTCGAGCGGGACGTCCCCGAGCCCGGCCCCGGCGAGGTGCTGGTCCGGGTCGAGGCGTGCGGCGTGTGCCGGACCGACCTGCACCTGGCCGAGGGCGACCTCGCGCCGCGGCGGCCGCGGACCACCCCCGGGCACCAGGTGGTGGGCCGGGTCGAGGGCTCCGGCGAGCGGGTGGGGGTGGCCTGGCTGCGCTCGACGTGCGGCCGGTGCCGCTACTGCCTGCGCGGCACGGAGAACCTCTGCCCGGACTCCGCCTACACCGGCTGGGACGCCGACGGCGGCTACGCCGAGTACGTCGTGGCCCCCGCCGGCTACGTCTACCCCCTGCCGGACGACGTGCCGGCCGAGCGGCTGGCGCCGCTGCTGTGCGCCGGCATCATCGGCTACCGGGCGCTGGCCCGCTGCGACCTGCCGCCGGGCGGCCGGCTCGGCATCTACGGCTTCGGCTCCTCGGCCCATCTCACCGCGCAGGCGGCCATCGCGCAGGGCGCCACGGTGCACGCCGTGACCAGGTCCGACGCCTCCAGGGAGCTGGCGCTGGAGCTGGGCGCGGCCTCGGCGGGCGACCGGCCGCCCGAGCCGCTGGACGCGGCGATCCTGTTCGCGCCGGTCGGCGACCTGGTGCCGCCCGCGCTGGAGGCGCTCGACCGCGGCGGGACGCTGGCGATCGCCGGCATCCACCTGACCGACGTGCCCGCGCTGAACTACGAGCGGCACCTGTTCCAGGAGCGCACGCTGCGCAGCGTGACCGCCAACACCAGGGCCGACGGCCGGGCCTATCTGGAGCTGGCGCTGGCCCATCCGCCGCGGGTGGCGACCACGCTCTACCCGCTGGAGGAGGCGGGCCGGGCGCTGGCGGATCTGGCCGCCGACCGCGTCAGCGGCGCCGCCGTGCTGGTCGTGGACTGAAGCCCCGCCCCGTCGCACGATGGAGATTGGCGCCACGGCGGACCTCTATGAAGGAAAGTTACATTACACTCACAACATCTGGAGATTATTGACGCTGCCTGCTGGCGACCGTAGGGTCCGGTCAATTCCCTACAGATCCTCAACAGGTCCGACATCCCCCGGAGCGGCAGATGAAGCGACTGGCAGCGGTAGTGGCGTTGCTGGGCCTCGCCACCGCCACAGCGGCGTGCAGCGGTGGTACTAACAACAAGTCCGGCGGCTCGAGCGGTGGTGGTGGCGGGCTCTTCACCACGATCGACGTCAACAGGCCCGGCCTGGAGGCCACGGCCCCGGCCAACCCGTACAACCCGAAGGGCAACTCCTTCCCCGGCTACACGGCGATGAAGCTGGGCTGGGTCAAGAACCACCTGACCGACCCCAACCAGGCCCTCCCCGGCATCGCGGAGAGCTGGGAGATCGCGCCGGACAACTCGGCGATCACCCTCAAGCTCCAGCCGAACGCCAAGTGGTCCGACGGCAAGCCGGTCACCGCCGAGGACGTCAAGATGTCCATCGGCATCGCCTACACCCAGGGCAGCACGGCGTTCTCCATCACGCCGGGCGCCGCGGGCGCGGCGGCGGACGTGACCGTGGTCGACGACCACACCCTCAAGATCACCCAGGACATGGCGAACCCGAGCCCCAAGTTCGCCCGCGGCGTGCTCGACACGTTCGTCCTGCCCTCCCACGTGTGGAGCAGCGTGCTCCCCGCGGACTTCTGGGACCAGCTCAAGGCCTCCAGGGGCGAGGGCGCCGAGGCCGACAAGGCCCGCGAGACCATCACCGGCCTGGGCGAGAAGGTGCTCACCTTCGCCCCGCCGAAGGACACCTCGGCCGGCCCGTTCGTGCTGGAGCGGGTGAACCCGTCCGAGGCGCTGCTGGTCAAGAACAAGTACTTCTACAACGCCGCGAACGTGGCGCCGGCGCAGGTGAAGTTCCTCAACTACACCGGCAACGAGCAGATCTGGAACTACCTCACCGCGGGCAAGCTCGACCACGCCGGCTTCACCGCCGCCCCGTCCGACGTGATGAACCGGATCAAGGCGGCCGCCGGCAACGAGGTCATCAAGGGCTACTCGCCGGTCGCGGTGAGCATGGCCTTCAACCAGTCCAAGAAGCCGTACGACAACGTGCA
Organism: Nonomuraea sp. NPDC004702; assembly: GCF_053601695.1. Lineage (NCBI taxonomy): Bacteria > Bacillati > Actinomycetota > Actinomycetes > Streptosporangiales > Streptosporangiaceae > Nonomuraea > Nonomuraea sp. NPDC004702. The sequence goes on along the minus strand of NZ_JBSGCE010000060.1, from coordinate 38,296 downwards.
CGTGCGGCGCGGCCTGGCCTACCTGATCAACCGCGAGGAGGTCACCAAGGTCGCCTCGCCCGAGGGCGGCACGGCGGCGGTCACCACCAGCGGCATCCACCAGAAGGCCGCGCAGGCGTGGATCCCCGACGAGCTGCCCAAGCTGGAGCCGTACGCGCCCGACGTGGCCAAGGCCGAGGCCGAGTTCAAGGAGGCCGGCCTCACCAAGAAGGACGGCAAGTGGACGCTGGCCGACGGCTCGGCGTGGAAGGTCTCCATGCACGCGCCCGCCGGCTTCTCCGACTGGCTGTCGGCCCAGGAGAACATCAAGAGCCAGCTCGTCAAGGCCGGCGTCGACGCCGAGGTCGTCACGACCGCCGACTACCCCCTCTACCTGGAGGAGCTGGCGGCCGGCAAGTACGACGTGGGCTTCTGGCTGATGGCGCTCGGCCCCGCGCCGTACGACATCTACCAGCGCCTGTACGGCGCCTCCAACGGCTGGACGAACGTCGCGGGCAAGGTCAAGCACTCCGAGCCCGGCAAGGCCGGCAACTGGATGGGCGGCCCCGAGGAGATCGAGGTCGACGGCGCCAAGATCAACCCCGGTGAGCTGACCGGCAAGCTGAACTCGGCCACCGAGGAGCAGGCCAAGCCGATCATGGCTCAGCTGGCCAAGGCCGCCAACCAGGACCTCCCGGTCATCCAGCTCTGGGACTACGTCAACACCCAGTTCGTCAACAACAGCCGCTTCACCGGCTGGCCGCACGACGACGAGATCCTGCGCATGGGCGCCGGCGTCCTGCCCTCGGGCGTCTGGATCCAGCTCGGCATGATCAAGGCGAAGTCGTAGTTCATGGCGCTCATCGCACGACGACTCGCGGGCCACCTGGCCCGCGGGTTCGTCATGATCCTCGTAGTCGCGACGATCAGCTTCTTCATCATCAACAACATCCCCGGCGACCCGATGGCCGCCCGCTACGAGAAGCTGGTCGAGCAGGGCATGTCGCCCGAGGCCGCCGCGCAGGCCGTCAAGGTCCTCTACGGCTTCCTGCCCGACGGCACGCTGTGGCAGCAGTACACCGACTACATGACCGGCCTGCTCCACCTCGACCTCGGCATGTCGGTCAGCCGGCCCGGCACCTCCGTGGTCGACGTGCTCACCGACGCGGCCAAGTGGACCGTTCTACCGGTGCTGGCCGGCACGCTGCTGAGCTTCCTCGTCGGGATCCTGCTCGGCGTGTACGCCGCCATCAAGCGCACCGGCAAGCTGGGCGACGCCCTGGCCATCTCCGGCTCGCTGCTGCACGGCATCCCGCAGTACGTGCTGGCGATGCTGCTCGTGGTGATCTTCGCGACGCTGCTCCCGATCCTGCCGGCCGACGGCTCGGTGGACATCCTGTTCGAGCCCGGGTTCAACGCCGGCTACATCGGCTCGCTGGTCGAGCACGCGGTGCTGCCGGTGGCCACGTACGCGCTGTCGGCCTACGGCGGCTGGATCCTGGCGATGAAGTCGAGCGTGGTCACCGTGCTGGGCGACGACTTCATCCTGGCCGCCGAACTGCGCGGCATGAAGCGCTCGATCGTGTTCCGCTACATCGCGCGCAACGCGATCCTGCCGCTGTTCACCATGCTCGCCCTGTCGCTGGGCCTGCTGCTGGGCGGCGCGGTCTTCATCGAGAAGATCTTCAACTACCCGGGTCTCGGCTGGCTGCTGATCAGCGGCGTCCAGGACCGCGACTACGGCCTGATGGGCGGGGCGTTCCTGCTGATCACGGTCGGCACGATCATCGCCAACATCGTCGCGGACCTGTTCTACACGGTCATCGACCCGCGGGTGCGCAGCGGAGAGGAGGGCTCGTGAGCGCCACGCTCATCCCGGAGGCCGCGCCGGCCGCCTCGGCCATGCGCCGCAACTTCTGGAACGGCGTCTGGCGGGTGATGAAGCGCAAGCCCAGCCGCATGGCCGGGGTCGTCATCATCGCCGGTTTCATCGTCATGGCGGTGATCGGGCCGATGCTGCTGCCCGAGCACCTGCCGGGCAACGCGAGCGCGATCACCCAGCCGCCGAGCTGGGACCACTGGTTCGGCACCGACCCGCAGGGCCGGGACGTGATCGCGCTGGTCATCAAGGGCTCGCGTTACGTCCTGCTCACCGCCCTGGTCACCGCGATCATCACGGTCGTCGCCGGCACCGCGATCGGCCTGTTCTCCGGCTTCAAGCGGGGCCGCTGGGACACCGTGCTCATGCGGCTGACCGACATGAAGCTCACCATCCCCGGCCTGCCGCTGCTGCTGGTGCTGGCGACCGTGTGGAAGTTCGGCAACCCCTTCCAGATGGGCCTGGTGCTCGGCCTGCTCGGCTGGGGCGGCGTGGCGCGGGCGGTGCGCGCGCAGACGCTGTCGCTGCGCGAGCGCGGGTTCATCGAGGCCGCCCGCGGGCTCGGGCTGTCCACCACGCACATCATCGGCAAGGAGCTGCTGCCGAGCATGGCGCCCTACATCGCGATGAACATGCTCATCGCGGTCACCGGCGCGGTCTACTCGCAGGTGGGCCTGTTCTTCCTGGGCGTGCTGCCGTACGAGTCGGACAACTGGGGTGTGATGCTCAACCTCGCCGTGTTCCAGGCGGGCGCGATGATCACGCCGAACGCGCTGGGCTACCTGCTGGCGCCGCTGCTGGCGATCCTGCTGCTCACGCTCGGCATCGTGCTCGTGGTGGACGCCATGGACGAGATCTTCAACCCCCGGCTGCGCGAGGAGTAGCAAGTGGCCGAACAAGCGCCGGGAGTGCGCATCGACGGCCTGACGGTCGTCTACAAGACCCCCGCGGGCGAACTGCCCGCCGTCCGGGACGTCACGCTGACGCTGGAGCCCGGCACGATCACCGGCATCGTCGGCGAGTCCGGCTCGGGCAAGTCCACGCTGGCGCTGTCGCTGCTCAACGCGGTGCAGCCGCCGGGCAGGATCGCCGCGGGCAGCGTCGAGATCGACGGTCTCGGCGACGTGACCGGTTTCGCCGGCGAGGAGCTGCGCAAGGCCCGCGGCCGGCACATCGGGTACGTCTTCCAGGCCGCCCAGAACTCGCTCAACCCCCTCAAGACGGTCGGCAAACAGCTCCTCGACCTGGGCCGCTCGCACGGCGTCGAGGACCTGCCCGGCCTGGTCCGCGAGGCCAAGGAGCTGCTCGGCCGGATGGGCCTGGACGGCGCGCGCGTGCTCGACTCGCACCAGCACGAGCTGTCCGGCGGCATGCGCCAGCGGGTCGGCATCATGCTGGCGCTGGTGCTCAACGCCCACCTGGTGGTGCTCGACGAGCCGACGACCGCCCTGGACATGATCACTCAGGCGAACATCCTGAAGATCGTCCGCGAGGTGCACGCCGAGCGCGGCCTGACCACCCTGGTCATCACGCACGACATCGGCGTCGTGGCCGAGGTCGCCGACCGCCTGGTCGTCATGTACGGCGGCCGCCTGGTCGAGCAGGGCCCCACCCGCGACGTGCTCGGCTCCCCCAGCCACCCCTACACGCGGGGCCTGATCAGGGCCATCCCCCGGCTCGTGGGCGACATCGCCGAGGCCCAGGCGCTGCCCGGCCGGCCGCCGACGCTGGCCACGGTGCCGAAGGAGGGCTGCGTGTTCAGGGAGCGCTGCGCGCTGCGCATGGACGTGTGCGACACCGTCGACCCGCAGGCCGTGGCGCATGGATCGAGGGTCGTGGCCTGCCACGCCGTGACCGTGAAGGAGCACGCGTGATCACCGGGACCGGCATCGTCAAGACGTACAAGCAGCGCGGCAACGTGCTGGCCGGGCGGGAGGTGCGGGCGCTGCGCGGGGTGGACTTCTCCATCCCCAAGGGCGGCGCGGCCTCCTTCATCGGCGAGTCCGGCTGCGGCAAGACCACGCTGGGCCGGATCATCGCCGGGCTGGAGACCTACGACGAGGGCGAGATCGTCATCGGCGACGTGTCCATGTCGGGGCTCAAGCAGAAGAGGCGCCAGCCGTACTTCCGCAAGATCCAGATGATCCACCAGGACCCGTACTCGGCGCTCAACCCGACCCGGACCATCCACCAGACGCTGTACGCGCCGCTCAGCCTGCGGGCCGGGCAGACCGGGCGGTCGAAGGAGTGGATCGAGGAGCGGGCCGCCGAGGTGCTGTCGATGGTGGGCCTCGACCCGGGCTCGGTGCTGGGGCGCTACCCGCACCAGCTCTCGGGCGGCATGCGGCAGCGGGTGGTCATCGCCCGCGCGCTGACCGTCGACCCGGAGATGCTGGTCGCCGACGAGGCCGTCTCGATGATCGACGTCTCGCTCCGGCTGGGCATCCTCGCGCTGCTGAAGGACCTGCGCGAGCGGCTGGGCGTGAGCGTGCTGTTCATCACCCACGACGTGGCCACCGCCCGTTACATCGGCGACGACGGCGAGCTCTACGTCATCTACCGCGGCCAGGTCGTCGAGCGCGGCCCGGTGGACACGGTCATCGCCGACCCGGTGCACCCGTACACGCAGTCGCTGCTGTCGGCCATCCCCGTGCTGCACGGCCTGGAGGAGCCCGGCGCGCAGCCGGTGACGCCGCTGGAGTCGCTGGACGAGAGCAAGGCCGACGAGGGCTGCCTGTTCGCCCGCCGCTGCCCCTTCCAAGGCGAGCGGTGCGCGGGCGAGCGGCCGTTGCTGCAGATCACCGAGGGCGTGCCGCAGCAGCACGCGTGCTTCTACCCCGAGCGGCGCGACGTGATCGCGCGCCCGATGAGCGAGGTGTGATGTCGCCCACCGTCCGCGGCGCGGACCTGGCCGAGGCCGCCCGGGTGGCCGCCGCCGCGCTGACGCTGGACGCGTCCGAGGCTCCCGACCTGGTCCGGCGCCTGGCCGAGCCGCCCGCCGACCGCCGCTGGACGGCCCTCGCGACCGACGGCGGGGTGGTGATGACGTCGGTCTCGTCGAGGGACCCCGAGGTCGGGCACCTGGACCTGCTGGCCGTGCACCCCTCGGTCCAGGGCCGCGGGCACGGGCGGGCGCTGGTGGGCGCGGCCGAGGAGTGGCTGCGGGGGCACGGCGTGCGGCAGGCGCGCTTCGCCGGGAACCCGCCCTGCTACGCCTGGCCCGGCATCGACGTGCGGTACACCGCGGCCGCCTGCCTGGCCGAGAGCCTGGGCTACGAGCGTTACCACGTCGCCTGGAACATGACCGCCGACCTGCGGGCCGACCTGTCCGTCGAGGACGACCTGGCGCGGCTGGAGCGGGCGGGCGTCAGGGTGCGGGCGGCGGGCGCCGACCGCTCGGCCGTGGCCGCGTTCGTCGAGGAGCACTGGAACGAGCGGTGGGCCTGGGAGGCGGCCAACGCGACCGGCCTGCACTACGCCGAGCGCGACGGGCGCGTCCTGGCCTTCGCCGCCTGGGGGGCGCGGCCGGCCTGGTTCGGCCCGATGGGCACCGCTCCGGACGCCCGCGGGCTCGGCCTCGGCGGGGTGCTGCTGCGCCGCTGCCTGGCCGAGCAGCGGGCCGCCTGTCAGGAGAGCGCCGAGATCGGATGGGTGGGGCCGTTGCGGTTCTACTCGCGCGCCGTGGGCGCGCGAGCCGAACGCGTCTTCTGGCTCTACCGGCGCGATCTGGCCTGATGTCAGCTGTAGAGCAGATGTCCTTCGGGGCGGCCGGGCGGCGGGCACAGCTCGCGCGGGTCGTCCCCGGCCTCCAGGCAGCGCGTGAGCGTGTCGGAGCCCCAGAGCAGGTCGAGGAACAGCTCCTCGCCCTTCCAGACCAGGTCGTCCGGGTAGAGGACGCGGGCCGTGTGCAGCATCGACAACCCGGTCAGCACCGGCCGGAAGGCCCGCGGGTCGTGCACGTGCAGCTGCACCCCGCGGACGGGCAGGCCCGCGTGCTTGTGGAACGTCGGGGTGAACCAGGTGTCCCTGAACCGCACCCCCGGCAGCTCCAGCCCGTTCAGGGCGGCCGCGTAGCGCTCGTCCGCGTACGGCGCCCCGACCAGCTCGAACGGCCGGGTGGTGCCGCGGCCCTCGGAGAAGTTGGTGCCCTCGAACAGCCCGGTGCCCGGGTAGACCAGCGCGGTGTCGGGGGTCGGCATGTTGACCGAGGGCATCACCCAGGGCAGGCCGGTCTCCGCCCAGCTCATGTCCCGCCGCCAGCCCTCCATCGTCACCACCCGCAGGTCGGCGTCGAAGCCGAACAGCGCCGCCAGCTCCCCCGCGGTCCTGCCGTGGCGCACGGGCAGCGGGAAGCGGCCCACGAAGCTGGCGAACGCCGGGTCCAGCAGGGGGCCCTCCTCGACGGTCCCGCCCAGGGGGTTGGGCCGGTCCAGCACCACGAACCGCAGGCCCAGCCGCGCGGCCGAGGCCAGCAGGTCGTACATGGTCCACACGAAGGTGTAGAAACGGGCGCCCACGTCGGCGATGTCGAAGACCAGCGTGTCCACGCCGGAGGCGGCGACCACGCGGTCGAGGTCGTCGCCCGACAGCTCGTGGGTGTCGTAGACCGGCAGTCCCGTCGCGGGGTCCACCGCGTCGCGCTCGCTCGATCCCGCCTGGGCCGTGCCGCGCAGGCCGTGCTCGGGGCCGAACAGCGCGGTCAGGGGCAGCCCCGCGGCCAGCAGGGCGTCGGTCGTGGGGGTCAGGTCGGGCAGGACGCCGGTGGGATTGGTGATCAGGCCGAGACGGGCGCCGCCGGCCAGCGCGGGGTCCGCGGCCAGCCGTTCGGCTCCGGTGCGTACGTGTGACATGGATCCATTCTCTGAAAGATATTTACAACTGAGAAGTAAAGGGTGGAAATTAGCGTCATGATTGATCCGCTGCCCGAGCTGTCCACCGAGCAGAGCGATCCCCGCTACAGCCAGATCGACCGGCTGCCGACGGAGCAGATCGCCCGACTGATGAACCAGGCCGACGCCGAGGTGCCCGTGGCCGTGGCCGCGGCCGTCCCGGCGATCTCGGCGGCCATCGACGCGATCGCCGCCCGGATGGCCGAGGGAGGCAGGCTGCTGTACGTCGGCGCCGGCACCTCGGGACGGCTGGCCGTGCTCGACGCCAGCGAGTGCCCTCCGACGTTCGGCACCGACCCCTCGCTGGTGCAGGGGGTCATCGCCGGCGGGCCGGAGGCGCTGACCCGGTCCATCGAGGGCGCGGAGGACGACGCCGAGGCGGGCGCGGCGGCCATGAAGGACCTGGAGGTGGGCGCGCTCGACTCGGTGGTGGGCGTGTCGGCCAGCGGGCGGGCCCCGTTCGTGCTGGGCGCGCTGGCCGAGGCCGCCGGCCGGGGGGCGCTGACCGCGGCGCTGTCGTGCAACACGGGCGCGCCGCTGTCGGCCGCCGCCGAGCACGGGATCGAGGTCGTCGTGGGGCCCGAGGTGGTGGCGGGCTCGACCAGGCTGAAGGCGGGCACGGCGCAGAAGCTCGTGCTCAACATGATCTCGACGATCTCCATGGTCCGGCTGGGCCGGACCTACGGGAACAAGATGATCGAGATGTCGGCCATGAACAGCAAGCTCGCCTCCCGCGCGCTGCGCATGGTGCGCGAGATCACCGGGGCCGACGCCGCGACGGCGGGCGCGGCGCTGGAGGCGGCCGGCGGGCAGGCGAAGACGGCCGTGGTGATGATCCAGCACGGCCTGGACCCCGACGCCGCCCGCGCGCTGCTGGAGTCGCACGGAGAGCGGCTCAGCGACGCGCTCAGCGGCTGACGTACGGGCCGGAGGCGCCGGGGCGCCATCGGGGACTGACGAGGGGGGAACGGGGATGTCGGACCGGCTGGAGCGCCTGCTGGCCGCCGCGGTGCCCGAGGTGTGCCCGGCAGCGGTCGCGCTGATCGCCGCGCACGGCACGGTGACCGCCGCCGCGGCGGTGGGCGAACTGGTCAGGTACGCCGACGCCGAGCCGGCCACCGGATCGGACGCCGGGCCGGGGGCCCCCGGGACGCTCGCCGCCGATCGGCCCCCCGCGCGCCGGGACTCGGTGTTCGACCTGGCCTCGGTCAGCAAGCTCTTCACCACCGCGGCGGTGCTCTCGCTCACCGAGGAGGGCCTGCTCGACCTGGACGAGCCGGTCCGGTCGTGGCTCCCCGGGGCCGACCCGCGGATCACGCTGCGCCGCCTGCTCACCCACACGGCGGGCCTGACGCCGACCCGCCGGATCGACCTGGAGCTTGCGCAGGCCGGGCCGGACGAGCGCATGGCCGCGATGCTCACCACGCCGGTCACCGGCCCGGTCGGCGGCCCCTACCTCTACAGCGACGTCGGCATGGTGATGGCCGGCCGGATCGCCGAGCTGGCCGCGTCCGCCCCGCTCGACGTCCTGGTCCGCGCCCGGATCACGGACGTGCTCGGCCTCCCCGGCACCGGCTACCGCCCGGTCGGCGGCGGCGGGCCGGTCGAGCGCGTCGCGGCGACCGAGTTCAAGCCCGAACGCCCCGGCCCCGGCTGCGTGCGCGGCGAGGTGCACGACGAGACGGCCCACGCCCTGGGCGGGGTGGCCGGGCACGCGGGCCTGTTCGCCCCGGCGGACGACCTGCTGGCCTTCGGGGAGGCGCTGCGGCTGGGCGGGGGCGCGATGCTGAGCCCGTCGAGCGTGGCGGAGATGACCCGCGACCAGGGGGCGGAGGGGGCCGCCTTCCGGCACGGGCTCGGCGTGCGGATCGGCGCCCCCGGCATCGTGGGCCCGCTGAGCGGCGCCTACGGCCACTCCGGGTTCACCGGGACGTCGCTGGTGGTCGATCCGGCCCGCGGGCTGACCGTGGTGCTGCTGACCAACGCCGTCCATCCGGTGCGCGGGCGGCCGGGGATGCGCGAGCTGCGGTGCGCGGTGGCCGCCGAGGCGCTGCGGCACGTAGCGTGAACGCATGCCCGTGCAGCTGAACCACACCATCGTCGCCGCCACCGACCGGGACGCCACGGCCGCCTTCCTGGTCGACGTCCTCGGCCTGGAGCCCGCGCCGGTCTACGGCCCGTTCCGGGTCGTGACGCTGGCCAACGACGTCTCGCTCGACGTGATGCAGGCCGACGGCGAGGTGACCCCGCAGCACTACGCCTTCCTCGTCGGCGAGGAGGAGTTCGACCAGATCTGGGGGCGGATCAGGAGCCGCGGCCTGACGTTCTGGGCCGATCCGGGGCACACCAGGCCCGGCGTGATCAACACCCACGACGGCGGCCGCGGGCTCTACTGGTCGGGCCCCGACGGGCACAACCTGGAGATCATCACGGTCCCCTACGGCGGCGGTTAGGGCGCCAGCGCCTCCAGGGCCTCCTCGGCCCGGCGCATCGCCTCCCCGGCGTCGGCGGTGACGATCTCCTTGTCGAAGTTGAGGTCGTGGAAGACGTCCGTGACGCCCTCTGCGGCCAGGGCGGCGACGTCCTGCCTGATCTGGTCGTACGTGCCGGTCAGGGGCCGGCGGGCGTCCTCGGCGCCGACGGGCCGCACCTGCGTGACGCCGCGGCACACGTAGCGGAACGAGGCCGCGTCGCGTCCGGCGCCGGCGATCGCCTCCTTGATCAATGCGATCCGGCCCGCGACCGCCGACAGGTCCTCCCTGCTGGAGCTGATCCAGCCGTCGGCCAGCCGGCCGGCCCGGCGCAGCGCGACCTCGGCGGTGCCGCCCAGCAGCACCTGCGGCGGCCCCGGCGCCGGCTTGGGGTCCATGTGGGAGGCCGGCACCCGGTAGAACTCGCCGTCGTGCTCGACGACGTCTTCCGTCCACGCCTTGCGCAGCAGCTCGACGAACTCCTCGCCCCGGCGCCCGCGGCGCTCCATGCCTACGCCCGCGGCCTCGAACTCCTCCGGCACCCAGCCGAGCCCGATGCCGGCGCTGACCCGGCCGCCGGAGAGGGTCTGCAGGGTGGCGAGCTGCTTGGCCAGCACGACCGGCTGCACGTACGCGTTCACCACGGCCACGCCCAGCCGGATCGTCCGGGTGACGCCGGACAGGTGCGCCAGCGTGACCAGCGGGTCGTGGACACTGCGGTAGGTCGGCCCCATGGGATGCCCGACGGGGTACAGCAGCCGCTGGAACGTCCAGAGCTCGTGGTAGCCCAGCTCCTCGGCCCGCGCGGCGACGCGGCGCATGTTCTCCGGTGTGGCCCAGGGCCCTGACTGGGGTACGGCGAAACCGATTCTCATGCTCCCAGTCTGACCGACCCGGGTGCGTGATCTCCCACCACACGAAAGGTACAAGATCAACAAAAAGGGCATCTTTCTGATCTCTGGCTCAGGAAGTAGGCGCGGTCAGCCTCGGCAGCGCCTGACGGCGGCCCTTCGCGAGGGCTCGGGCGGCTTCATCCGTCACCCGTGTCCCCGCTCCCGCCGCGCCCGGGCCCGCGCCCGCTCCAGCGAGGTCGCCCGCGCCAGCGCCGCACGCGCCCGCTCGATCTCCTCCTGGCCCGGACCGTCCGCCGCCGGCTCGACCGCCCACCGCGCCGGCTCCCGGGCGGCCTCCTGGTCCACGGGCCTCCCCCGGCGCGCCGCCGGACGCCGCTCACGGCGGCGCCGGGCGGCCTCCTGATCGTGCTCGCGCATCGCCTGGGCGGCCCGCGGCGAGCTCGCCCTCAGCCACTCGCGCGCCAGCGCCGCCCACTCCCTCGCTCCCGCCATCACGACGGCATTTACCCCCAACACTGCCCAATACTCTGTACGAGTGGGTCTAGAGGAGGAGCTGGCGGGCATCGCCGCGGCGTACGGCGGCACGGGCGAGCCCGTGCGACACCAGACACGCACCGACGTGGTCGTGTTACGGATGGGCGAGGTGGTGGTCAAGGCCCACTCCGCCCGCGACGAGGTGGAGCCGCTGCGCGCCCGACTCAGGGCCGCCGCCGCGGCCGCGGTCAACGGCGTGCTGCTGGCCCCGCTGGAGGCCGAGGTGCTGACGGCGGCGGGCCGCGCGGTCAGCGTCTGGCCGGCCGGCCGGCCGGTCCCCCACGACGATCCCGGGTCCGCCCCCTGGGAGGAGGGCGCGCGGCTGCTGGCCCGGCTGCACGCCGTCCCCCTGACGGTGGTGCCGCCGATGCCGCCCGCCGGGGGCCCGGCGCGGGCCGCCCGCGCGGTGTCCAGGATGAGCGGCGACGGCCCGGTCGAGCAGCTCGTCAGGCACGCGTTCAAGGAGCTGCCCGAGCCCGCCCCGGTGCCGGGCCTGCTCACCCATGGCGACTGGCACCTGGGCCAGCTCGTCTGCCGCGACCGCTGGCTGCTCATCGACGTCGACGACCTGGGCGTCGGCGACCCGGCCTGGGACCTGGCGCGACCGGCCGCCTGGTACGCGGCGGGCCTGCTGGAGCCGGCCGTCTGGGAGCGGTTCCTCGGCGCGTACCTGGCCTCGGGCGGCCCCGCGCTCGGCCAGGGCGACGATCCCTGGCAGCGGCTCGACCTGCCGGCCCGGGCGCTGACCGTGCAACTGGCCGCCGTGGCCGTGCTCAACGCCGAGCGCGAGAACCGGGAACTCGACGAGGTGGAGCACGCGTTAATCGAATCGTGCAGCAGAATCGTCCGAGCGTGACGGGGGCCGCACGCGGTAGGTTTCAGCCTGAGACCCCGGATCCAAGGAGAGCGACTTAGATGCAGTGCCCGAAGTGCCGCGGCAACATGCGGACATATGAGCGCAACGGCGTCCACATCGAGCAGTGCGACAACTGCCGTGGGATCTTCCTCGACTATGGCGAGCTGGAGACCCTGACCCGCATGGAGTCGCAGTACCACGCCGCTCCGCCGCCGCCCCCCGCCCCCGGGCCGGCCTGGGGCGCCCCTCACCACGGCGGTCACCACTACGGCCACCACCGCCAGCGCAGCTGGGTGGGCATGCTGTTCTCGACCTGATCGTCCCGGCAGCCGGAAAAGGGCCGCGCGTTCGCGCGGCCCTTTCGCGTGTGCGGGCCCGGCTCTGGAGGGTCAGCTCGGGAAGTCGTCGGGGTTGACGGGCGCGGTGCGGGCGTTGCCGCCGGAGATGGCGTGCAGGGTGACCCGCCAGTCGTGCCAGAGGATCTGGGTGGCGGTGACCGTGGTCTTGAACTTCACCGACTTCTGGAACCGCTCGAAGCTGCACTGGCGGCTGAAGGACCGGCTCTTGCCGTCCCAGTCCACGCCGTGGGTGAAGTAGATCTTGTACGTGCCGTCGGGCACGCCCCTGACCTTGAACTTGGCCTTCTTGCGCACGTACACGCTGAACGTCTTGCCGCCGCCCCTGACCGCCGTGACGACGGCGTCGCGGGTGCCGCCGTTGTCGACCTCCAGGGAGCTGCGTCCGCCGAGGGAGGTCCGGCGGATGAACGCGCCGTTCTTCAGCCGCCTGTTCTGCTTGCCGCCGGCCTTGACGGTGACGACGTCGGCCGGGTAGTCGCCGGCGCTCTGCAGCGCCTCGCCCGCCTTGTTCAGGGCGGTGAGCTTGGTGTTCAGGTCGCTCAGCACGGCCGAGGGGGTGCACAGCTCGCGGCTGCCGACCTTGCCCGCCGTGGAGCCGAGCTCGGTGGCGAAGTCGCGCAGGCTGGTGACGTACGCGTCGTGCTGGGCGCGGATCTCGGCGGGCGGGGCGATCGCGGACAGGGCGTCGGCGGCGCCGCTCAGCGCCTGCTCGGCCTTGTCCACGCGCTGGTTGAGCGCCTGGACGCCGCGCGCGCCGGCCAGGCCGCTGATCGCGCCGGTCATCGCCTTGTGCCTGCTGTCGAGCTCGCCCTTGTACGCCTCCGGCGTCAGGGCGCTGACGGCGGGGCTGGACCCCGACGAGGGGTCCCCGCCGGGATCGCCACTGGGATCGCCGCTGAAGGCTCCGCCCTTGCCGTCCGCCACGCCGCTGACCTTCGGCTCACCGCCGGTCAGCGGCGGCGGAGAGGAGCAGGCGGCGAGCGTCACCGTCGCCAGGGCGAGAACGCAGGAGATCAACCGGGGTGAAGCCACCTGCCCCACTATTGCCCGGTTGATCCCCAGACGTCAATTACGATTCGGCCAGTCCCTCATCCCGATCCTGTCGCAGCCACCGGGTGATCCCCAGCGTCTCCAGGAACGGGACGTCGTGGCTGGCCACGACGAGCGCGCCCCGGTAGGCCGCCAGCGCCTGGGAGAGCTGGCGAACGCTGGACATGTCCAGGTTGTTCGTCGGCTCGTCCAGCAGGAGCAACTGCGGCGGCGGATCGGCCGACAGCAGCGCGGCCAGGGCGGCGCGGAACCGCTCGCCGCCCGACAGCGTGCCCACGGGCTGGTCGGCCCGCGTGCCGCGGAACAGGAAGCGGGCCAGCCGCGCCCGCACGTCGTTGACCGAGGCGGCCGGCGCCACGGCCCGGACGTTGTCCACGACGCTCAGGGCGTCGTCGAGCACGTCCAGCCGCTGCGGCAGGTCCCCCACCGGGACGTGCGCGCCGTGCTCGACGATCCGGCGCAGCAGGGTCGTCTTGCCCGACCCGTTGGGCCCGAGCAGCGCGATGCGTTCGGGGCCCCGGACGACCAGCCGGTCGAGCGCCTTGAGCCCCTCCCGGCCGGGCGTGCCGTCGGGGCCGCCGGAACGGCCGGGAGGGTCGAGCGGCAGCGTCAGCAGGGTCCGGCCGGCCGGGACGGCGGTGCCGGGCAGCTCGACGCGGATCTCGGCGTCGTCGCGCACGGCCAGCTCCGCCTCGGTCAGCCTGCCCCTGGCCGCGGCCAGCCGCTCCTGGTGCAGCGCACGGTGCTTGCCCGCCGACACCTGGGCCTTCATCGTGAGCCCGCCGGCGACGATCTTGGGCACCTTCTTGTTCTCGAACGCCTTCCGCGCGGTGCGGCTGCGCCGGTCGAGCTTGGTCCTGGCCTCGATCAGCTCGCGCTGCTGCCGCCGCACCTCGCCCTCGGCGGTCCTGACCGTGCGCTCGGCCGCCTCTTGCTCGGCGGCGACCTGCTCCTCGTAGTCGCTCAGATTGCCGCCGTACAGGCGCACGGCGGCGTCGCGGAGCTCGGCGACCTGGTCCACGAGGTCGAGCAGCGCCCGGTCGTGGCTGACCACGACCAGCACCCCGGGGTACGCCGAGACCGCGGCGTAGAGCCGCCGCCGGGCGTCCAGGTCGAGGTTGTTGGTGGGCTCGTCGAGCAGCAGCACGGCGGGACGCTTGAGGATCTGGGCGGCCAGCGCGACCATGACGGCCTCGCCGCCCGACAGCGTCGCGACCGTGCGGTCGAGCCCGACGTGGCCGAGCCCGAGCCGGTCGAGCTCGGCCCGCGCGCGTTCCTCGACGTCCCAGTCGTCCCCGATGGCGGTGAAGTGCTCCTCGGCGACGTCGCCGCTCTCGACGGCGTGCAGCGCGGCCCGCTTCCCGCTGATCTCCAGCAGGTCGGACACCGTGCGGCTGCCCTCCAGCGGCACGTTCTGCGGCAGGTACCCCACCTCGCCGGTGACCGAGACCGAGCCCGATCCCGGGGTCAGCTCCCCGGCGATGATCTTGAGCAGGGTGGACTTGCCCGACCCGTTCGCCCCGATGAGCCCGGTACGCCCGGCGGGGAAGGCGGCGTCGAGACGGTCGAGCACCATGGTCCCGTCGGGCCAGCCGAAGGACACGTGATCGACGACAATGGAAAAAGACATGTGGCGGCTCCCATCACAAAAATCGAAATTTCGTGACTTGGCGGGAACACCGCTGCGCGCGCGACAACCGGACAGCTTGAGCTGGGAAGAACCGGGGCGAAGAGGTCGCCGAGGTCGAGGTGCGCACGCGACAGAGCCCGTGACCGGGCGGTAGGCGCGGTGCCCGCGGCCTCAGATCCTCACGTCAGCTGCCCCCAGGGGTCGGCGATACGACCCCGACACACTACCCGAAACACGACCGACGGGCAACGTCCCGGGCGCGATGGGCGGCCACGTTGACCCGGTTCGCGCAGGTCAGCGAGCAGAACCGGCGCCGCCCGTTACGCGAGGTGTCCACATAGACGGTCTCGCACCCCGTCCGGTCGCACCGCCCGAGCCGCCGCCCGTCGGAGAAGCACACGGCCATGGCCAGCCCGCCCGCGGTGGTGTCCTTGGCCCTGGAGACGATGTCGGCCTCGGCGGAGAAGAAGTGCAGGTGGGGTTCGAGGCCGTCGTGGGTGCTGATGTGCGGCCTGGACGCGGTGATCTCCAGCAACTCGTTGATCAGCCGCACCTGGACGCCGAGGTCGGGCTCCCCGAAGACGGGGGCCAGCCGGCGCGCCCAGGCCGCCAGCTCCGCCGCCTGGGCCGGGGTGACGTCCGTGCGCCACATGGCGTTGGCCGTGAGCGTCTCCCGCACCGCGGCCGGGCTGAAGTCGCTCGCGTTGACCAGGGCCGCGGCGAGTTCGGCGCCGTTGCCGCCGTAAGTGTTGAAATGCACAAGGTCATTACATCAGGTTGGAGTCATGCATCCCGGAGAGCCGCACGACCCCTTCGCCCTGACCCTCGTCTCCTCCCACCGCACCTCCGAGGGCCTGGTCTCCTACCTGCGCTGCGCCTGCGGCGCATGGGAGGTGCGCACGTCCAGGACGGTCGCCAGCGCCGGCCCGCCCCCGGCCGGCGGCAGGTCGATCACGGCCATCGACTGATCCGGCGCACTCGTCCTAGAGTCGGCGGCACACCCCTCAGGAGGTCAGGCATGTCCAGCATTCCCTCCCTGCTGCGCGACCGGATCGCGGCCACCCCCGACGCCGAGGCGTACCGGGTGCCGTCGGGCGAGGCGTGGACCTCCCTGTCGTGGAGCGAGGTCGGCGAGCGCGTCCGCGGACTGGCGCTGGGGCTGTCCAGGCTCGGCGCGGGGCCCGGCAGGCGCGTGTCGATCCTCTGCTCGACCAGGCTCGAATGGATCCTCGCCGACCTGGCCGTGCTCTCCACGGGCGCGGCCACCACCACGATCTACCCGTCGAACACGGCCGCCGAGTGCGCCTTCGTCATCACCGACTCCGGCAGCACGATCGTCATCGCCGAGGACGACGAGCAGGTGGCCAAGCTCAGGTCCGTGCAGAAGGAGCTGCCCGACGTCACGCGCGTGGTGGTCGTCGACGGCTCGGCGAGCGACGACGGCTGGGTGGTCACCCTCGACTCGGTCGGCCAGGGCGAGGGCGACGCGCCGGACGACTACGACGCCCTGGTGGACGCCATCGCCCAGGACGACCTGGCCACGCTCATCTACACCTCCGGCACCACCGGACGTCCCAAGGGCGTCGAGCTCACCCACGACAACTGGCTGTTCGCGGCCGGCTCGGTCCGCGAGATCGGCCTGCTGTCCCCCGCCGACCTGCACTTCCTGTGGCTGCCGCTGTCCCACTCGTTCGGCAAGCTGCTGGAGGTCGTGATGATCGACATCGGCGTGCCGACCGCGATCGACGGCCGCCTCGACCGCATCGCCGACAACCTCGGGGCGCTGCGCCCGACCGTGATGGCGGCCGCGCCGCGCATCTTCGAGAAGATCCACAACACGGTCGTCGCCACCGTGCGCCGCGAGGGCGGGGTCAAGCTGCGCGTCTTCGAGTGGGCGCGGGAGACCGGCCTGCGGGTCAGCAGGGCGCGGCAGCGCGAGGCGGCCGTCCCGCTCACCACCCGGGTCGAGCACGCGCTGGCCGACCGGCTGGTCTTCGCCAAGCTGCGGGCGCGCTTCGGCGGCCGCATCCGCTTCTTCATCTCCGGGGCCGCGCCGCTGTCGCGGGACGTGGCCGAGTTCTTCGACGGCGCCGGCCTGACGATCCTGGAGGGGTACGGCCTGACCGAGTCGTCGGCGGGCAGCTTCCTCAACCGTCCCGAGTCGGTGCGGTTCGGCACGGTCGGCCCGCCGCTGCCGGGCACCGAGGTCCGCATCGCCGACGACGGCGAGATCCTCATCGGCGGGCGCGGCGTGATGCGCGGCTACCACGGCCTGCCCCAGGAGACGGCCGAGGCGCTGGCGGACGGCTGGCTGCACACCGGCGACATCGGCGAGCTCGACCAGGCCGGCCGGCTGCTGATCACCGACCGCAAGAAGGAGCTGATCAAGACCTCGGGCGGCAAGTACGTCGCCCCCACCTACCTGGAGGGCCGGATCAAGGCCGCCTGCCCGTTCGCCTCGCACGTGTTCGTGCACGGCGACCGCCGCAACTACGTGACGGCGCTGGTCACCCTCGACATGGACGTCGTGCGCCCGTGGGCCGAGGCCGAGTCGCTGCCGGCCGACCCCGAGGCGCTGTGCGGGCACCCGCGCATGCGCGAGGAGGTCGACAAGGCGATCCGGCAGGTCAACGCCGACCAGGCCAGCTACGCCACGGTCAAGAAGTTCGCGATCCTGGCCGGCGACTTCACCGTGGAGACCGGCGAGCTGACGCCCAGCCTCAAGATCAGGCGCAAGGCCGTCGAGGAACGCCACGCCGACGTCCTCGACGGCTTCTACGCCGACTGACGACGCCCGCCGACCGACGGCGGCGGGCCCGAGGACCCGCCGCCGGCCGGCGAGCCTGGCGCCGGGGCCCGTCGTCTCACTCCTGGCCGGAGGGCTTGCGGAACTGCTCGATCAGCGCCGTGTAGCCCGCGCCGCCGTGGCCCGCCGCGACGGCCCGGCCGGCCAGCTCCCTGATGAAGCGCGGCAGCGTGGCGTCCACGCCGTGCGACTCGCTCTCGTGCACGAGGTGGTCCATGGCGGCGACGTGCGTGTCGAGGGTCGAGTCGGTGGCCGGGTGCGCGCCCTCGTCGATCTGCCGCGCGTAGTCGGCCAGCCAGCCGGCCACGGTCTCGACGCCGTTCCGCGCGACCGGGGCGAACGCCGCCGCCTCCACCCCGGCGGCCCCGAGCAGCGCGGCGCCCTGGAGGAAGCCGTTGAGGATGTTCCACATCAGGCTCAGCACCCCGACGTCGTAGAGCGCCGACAGGCCGTGGTCCGCGCCGAGGTACGTCGTCGCCCCGCCGAGGCTGCGCAGGGCTGGCTCGTGCAGGTCGAAGGCCGATCGCGGGCCGCTGTAGAGCAGGGCGGCCGCCGGGGTGCCGATGGCGGCGGGGGTGGTCATGATCGCGCCGTCGAGATAGGCGCCGCCGTGCCCGGCCACCCGCGCGGCGGTGTCGCGGGCCTCGGCGGAGGTGCCGGAAGTGAGGTTGACCAGGACCCGGCCGTCCAGGGCGGCGCCCAGCGGGTCGAGCACCTCGCGCACGGCGTCGTACCCGGTCAGGCAGACGACCACGAGCGGGGCGGCGGTCACGGCCTCCAGCGCCGACCCGGCCCGTGCGGCGCCCTGCCCGGCCAGCCGGTCGGCCTTGGCCGCCGTACGGTTCCAGACGGTCGTCGGCCGGCCGTCGCGCAGGAACGCCCCGGCCAGTGCCTCTCCCATCAGCCCCAGGCCGAGGACGGTCACGGGGGTACGGCTTTCCTTCGTCATCACAGTCGCTCTCCCAAAAGAGGTGGTTCAGCAGCTATGGGAGAATCGTCAACGTTCAGACCGGTATGAAGGTCAAGGGGGACGGCCGTGCTGATCGGTGACCTGAGCCGGCGGACCGGCGTCCGCCCGCACCAGTTGCGCTACTACGAGGCCCAGGGCCTGCTGGAGCCCAGCCGCCGCGCCAGCGGCTACCGCGAGTACGACGACGGCGCCGTGCTGACCGTGGCCCAGATCAGGAAGCTGCTCGACGCCGGGCTGTCGACCGACGAGATCGCGTACCTGCTGCCCTGCGTCACGGGCCCCGACCCCGATCTGGTGCCCTGCCCCGAGCTGCTGGACACGCTGCGCGCCCGGCTGCGCGGCCTCGACGAGCAGATCGACACGCTCAGCCGCTCCCGGCGCGCCCTGCGCGGCTACCTGGAGACCACCGAGCGGCGCGTGCCGGCCGATGAGGCCGGCCGGGCCCCCGCGGGAGCGCGGCCGGCCTGATCGGGCGCCGGGGAGGCGGTCAGCAGGACAGGTTGCCGCCGGGGGCGACGCCGAGGATCTGGGTGAAGCGCTGGTAGGCGTTGACCCGGCTCTGCACCTGGCCCGGGTTGCCGCCGTTGCACTCCAGGCTGCCGTTGATGCTGCGGATGGTCTCGCCGAAGCCGCGGCTGTTGACCATGGCGTCGTGCGGGGTCATGGTGCCGGGGCCGTTCTGGGTCATCCAGTACCACAGCGCGGTCTTCCAGGCCACGGACGCGTTCCGCTCCACCTGCCAGGGGTCGTTCAGCAGGTTGATGCCGAGGGCGTCGCCGGCGGCCTTGTAGTTGAAGTTCCAGCTCAGCTGGATGGGCCCGCGGCCGTAGTAGGCGGCCTGCCCGGCCGGGCAGCCGTAGGGCTGGGTCGCGTCGCAGTAGTGCGGGTAGTTCGCGGTGTTCTGCTCGACGATGTAGACCAGCCCGCCGGTCTCGTGGCTGACGTTGGCCAGGAAGGCGGCGGCCTCCTGCTTCCTGACGGTGGCCGAGCCGGTCCCGGCGAAGGCGGGGAAGGCGGCGATCGCCGTGGTCAGGCCGCTGTAGCTGTAGAAGGAGTTGCGGCCGGGGAACATCTGGTCGAACTGCGCCTGACTCACCACGAAGCCTCCCGGGTCCGGCGGGTCGGTGGGCGTGCCGCCGCCGTCGCACGCGTACGGGTCCCAGTACCAGGTGCTGATCACGGGGTCGTAGCCGGGATTGTCGTGGACGGCGATGTAGTAGTTGCCGTCGGTGTAGCGCACGATGCTGCCGGTGGCGTAGTACCGGCCGGCCACCCAGTTCGGGTGGTCGCAGCCGGGCGTGGGGGTACCGCCGCCGCAGGCGCCCTGGTCGGCCCAGACCGCGGCGGTGCCGGGGGTCTCGTTCTGCGTCCACCACCTGGCCGACCAGTTGTGCCCGCCGCGGGACACCACCGCGCCGCCGTTGTAGGCCGTCGAGGCGTTCCACGGCGTCGCGCACGTGGCCGCCCCGGCCGGCGGGGCCGGCACGACGGCCGACAGGACGCCCGCCACCAGCAGCGCGGCGGCGAACAGCGTCAGGCTCCGGCGCACCCCGATCACTTCCCTTCACGGAATCTCTTAAGAAAGTTTCCTAAGAGTTAGCGCGATGGTGGCACGCCGCCAAGGGCCCGGCAAGGCCCAAAGTCAAGCCCGCGGTCAGAGGACGCGCCTGGCCCCCGGCAACGACCGGACCGCGTACGCCAGCCCCCAGCACAACGGCAGCGACACCGCCAGCACGAGGGCGAACTTGACGACCGCCGCAGCGTGCAGCCCCCGCACCGCCCAGGCCACGGCGACCAGCACCAGCGGGTGGATGACGTAGACCGCATAGGCGTTGCCGGCCAGGAACCTGCCGCGCGGCCCCTGCTCGGCGAACCGCTCCCTGAACAGCACCACCAGCCCGACGATCATGCCGACCGCGAACACGGACTCCCACAGCGCGTTGATCGCGACCGCGACCAGGCCCGTGGTCAGGGCCGCGGGCGGCAGCAACACCACGGTCGCCACGCCCGCGACGGCGAACCCGGCCCGCCCGGCCCGCCTGGGCAGCGCCTCGAACCAGCCGCGCCGGAAGGCGACCACGCCGGCCGCGAACATCGCCGCGTACTGCGGCAGGAAGTAGGGCGTGGGCAGCCCGAGCACCGGCACGTACGTGCCCTGGGGCACCGGGATCCGCCACAGAAGCGTGGCCGCCGCCAGCCCGAGGGTGAACAGCACGACCCCCTTGAGACTCGGCGCCCCGGCCCTCTCCGCGTCGGCCCGCTGTCCACCGGCACGCCGCCACCACGCGTAGAGCAGGGCGAAGACGATCAGCACCTCGACGAACCACATCGGCCCCGGGTCCCACGAGACGATGTACCACTTCCAGAACGGCATGCCGTGCTCGCCGATCGTGAGCAGCGGCCGCAGCAGCAGGAGGAAGACCAGCAGCGGCACCCCGAGCCTGACCAGCCGGTCGCGGACGAACGCGCGCCCGCCCTTGCGGTCGTGGGAGCCGGGGGTGAAGAAGCCGGAGATGAGGAAGAAGAACCCCATGAAGAACGCCTGGTTGAAGACCACCAGGATGTCCAGCGCCGTCCCGGAGGGGTCGGCGGCCGGCTCGGTGTAGTACCACAGCGGGATGTTGCCGTACGTGACGGCGACGTGATGGGCGACGACCAGCGCGGTCAGCAGCACGCGCAGGTTGTCGACGGCCAGGAGTCTGGTGCCGGTCTCGGTCTTCATCGCCTGCATGCCCTCTCGAACAGGTCGGCCAGCTCCGCGGCGTGCGCGTCGAGGTCGTGGTCGGGGTTCGCCACCCAGTAGGCGAACATGTCGTCGATGGCGGAGAAGTGGGTGATGGCCATGACGCGGCGGTCGAAGTCGCGGAACTCGCCGCTGGACTGGCCGTAGGCGTAGATCTGCTCCATCAGCTGGTAGAGCTCGTCGTTGGCGTTGACGCCGTAGCGCGGCTCCCCGTCGGCGGTGCGCAGGTTGTAGAAGATCTCGCCGAGGGCCTTGAGTCGGGTGCGGTGGTCGCGCATGTGCTCGGCGACGGCGAGGATGTGCATGCGCACCATGGCGGTGGGGCCTTCGACGCCCTCCATCCGCGCCATGACGTGTGCGGCGATCTCGCCGTAGACGCTGTTGACCACCTCCTCCATCAGCTCTTCCTTGCCGGCGAAATGGTAGGAGATGACGCCCTTGCTGATGCCCGCGTGCTGGGCGATGCGCGCCAGCGACGCCTGACCGAACCCGACCTCGGCGATCACCTCCACGGCCGAGGCGATGATCTGCGCCCGCCTGGCCTCCTCGATGAACGAGCGCGCCTTCTGGCCACCCGACTGATTTTCTGACCGCATGGCCAAAATCTAGCACAAGCGGCCAGAAACGCGGGCGGGTCAGGGGTCGCACAGGGGTCGGAAACCGCGAGAGGTCAGGGACCGCGAGAGGTCAGGGACGCGCCGGGGTCAGGGACGCGCCGGGGTCAGGCATCGCGCCGGGGTCAGGGACGCGCCGGGGTCAGGGACGCGCCGGGGTCAGGACAGGCGGTCGCGGTAGACCTCTCTGGCCTGGTCCAGCAGGGCGATGTGGTCGGCGAGCTGGCCGGGGGCGGTCAGGCGGGCGTGCGACCTGATCAGCTCCTCCAGCAGGTCCAGCCACTCCAGGCACCAGCGCACGTCGTCCCGCCTGGCCACCCGGCGGCCGGCCAGGTCCACGTAGACGGGGCTGGTCAGGGCGTAGCCGGTGCCGGTCATGGTGCGCGGGTGGGGGTCGCACACGACCTCGGCCAGCACGTACGTCGGCTCGTCCACGCGCAGGTCGGCCGTCACGGTCAGGCGCTCCTCCCCGTCCGGGCGCCGCTCGCCCGCCGGGTGCCGTTCGCCCGCCGGGTGCCGCTCGCCAGGCGGGAGCCGTTCCGCGCCCGCGCGCACGCCCTCGGCCGTGCGGACGCGCACGGCGGCCACCTCCGGGCCGATCGCGGTGGCGGTGACCCGGACGAGGTCGCCGGGGCGGGCGTCGATGACGTGGCCGGGGCCGTGCCCGTCCACCGTCAGCTCCAGCCACGGGCCGGTGGTGGCGAACGTGCGGCCCGCCCGTACCGCGTCGGCGAACGCGCGGGCGGTCAGCTCGCCCTCCACCCGGGCGTAGACGCGGGCCCAGCCGGGCGGGTTGGACTGGTTGTCCGAACGCGTGAAGGAGATCATCGAGTCGGTCCCGGCGGTGACGGCCAGCCGGTTGCCGGCGCCGATCAGCCGCCGGTAGACGGCCGCCGTGGACGGGATCGAGGCGTGGGTGAGCACGTCGAGGCTGTCCACCAGGCCGAGCGCGGCGTCGGCGACCAGCTCGCGGGCCGCGCAGTTGCGCGGCGCCGGGGAGACGACGGCCCTGGGCGGGTCGCCGTCGGCGAGCGGCGTGGCGAAGGGGTGGCTGTAGCCGAGGACCGCGCCGAGGCCGCGCAACTCGCGCAGCCCCTCGGCGTTCGGCGGCCAGTCGGCGTCGCCGGCGAACCCGGTGTGGAACCGGCCCGGCGCGCGCTCCGGGGCGAAGGCGTAGACGTGGCCGAGCAGGTCGTTGCGGTACTCGACGCCCATGCGGGCCAGGTGGGTGGCGTCGGACCAGGGCAGGTCCTCCCCCGCCCAGTGGTCGAGGGCCTCCCGGTCGTAGACGCGCGGCCCCGAGACGTTCCCGGCGAGCAGGTTGAGCACGTGCAGGTCCTCGCCGAGCTGGGCGGCGGCCGCGTCGGCGGGCAGGCCCACCAGGTCGCCGGCCCAGTTGAGGTGGACGTGCAGGTCTCCGCCGTACCAGCCGCGGGCGGCGGCGTCGTAGAGGCGTTCCGGGGTGAGCCGGACCACGCGTTCCTCGCCCGGGGCGAGGGTGACGTCCAGGGCGGACTCGGTGTACTCCATGCCGCGGGTGACGGTGATCGTCAGCGGTTCGGCCGGGACGTCGAGGGTGCGGCCGTCACCGTGGAAGTAGGGCCTGCCGTGGTAGTCGTGCCGGGCCGGGACGCCGGGCGGGTACCAGCCGCGGCCGTCCCGGGAGGCGACGCTCCACCGGCACGGCTCCCCCGCCACCAGCGTGAGCCGGGCGGCGGGGACCGGGCGCAGCAGGGGGTCGAGCCGGACGCGCTGCCCGTCGGCCACGATCACACTGCCCGCGTCGGCCTCGACCAGCCAGGCCCCGTGGGGGCCAGCTCGCGGCGGACGTCGTCCACGCTGACCGGGCAGGGGGTGTCGCGGGAGGAGTCGACGAGCAGGAAGATCTTCTCCGCACCGCGCCCGGAGGGCGACAGCGGCGCCTCAACGGCCGTCGCGGGCCGGGCGTCCGCGACCGGCACCGCGCCCACTTCGCGCGGGCCCGAGTGCGGGCCCGAGTGCGCGCCCGAGTGCGGGCCCGAGTGCGGCTCTCCCGGGGTCAGGACGGTGATCGGCGCTCCGCGCAGCTCGATCCGGTCGGGGCCGACGCGCAGCGCGGTCAGGTGCGACGGCAGCTCGCCGGCGAGGGCGTCGCGCAGCACCCGGTCGTAGTCGGGCTCGGCGAGGTGGGCGGCCAGCCGGTCGATCGGCTGCCCCGGGTGCAGCCGCGCGGCCTCCTCGAAGGCCAGGCGCCAGAACGTGCCGAACAGCGAGGGCGGCAGCACCCTGCGCCGGGCGAAGAACTTCACGTAGTGGATCTCCGGCTCGCCCCAGGTGATGCCGTGCTCGGCCAGCAGGCGACCGTACTCCTCCAGGGCCTCCGCGACCGTTCCGGGCAGCATCGGTTCCGCACACATCTGCGCATCTCCCCACGTCGGTTGCGCGACATCGTGACATGTCCCGCTCAAGCCGTCGGATCGGAGATGACGCTGCGGATGCGGATATTTCTCCCGCGGGCGCAAGTCTGTTCCTCCGGGGAGTGGAGAGCTCCCGACGCCCGCAGCCGGACGTCAGGGCCGCTCGAACGCCCGCCGCCGGACGTCAGGGCCGCTCGAACACCGACAGCCGGACGTCAGAGCCGCTCGAACAGCGACGGCCGGGTGTCAGGGCCGCTCGAACACCGACAGCCGGACGTCAGGGGCGCTCGAACAGCCACGGCCGGGTGTCAGGGCCGTTTGAACACCGACAGCAGGCGGTCGGCGGCGAGCGCGGGGGTCAGCTCCCCCGCCAGCACCTCCCGCTCGACCTCCGCCGTGATCGCCGCCACCTCGGGGTCGTGGCGCAGCTCGGCGAGCAGGCGGTCGCGGACCAGCGTCCAGGTCCACTGGACCTGCTGACGGCGGCGCTTGGCGGCCAGGTCCAGCGAGTCCTGATGGGCCAGGATCCGCCGCCACAACTCCTCCAGACCGTCGCCGGTGAGCCCGCTGCAGGTCAGGACGGGCGGCGGCCCGGCGTCCGAGCGGAGCATGCGCAGCGCTCCGGCCAGCTCCCTGGCCGCCTTCCTGGCCGCGAGCTCGTACTCGCCGTCGGCCTTGTTGACCGCGATCACGTCGGCCAGCTCCAGCACGCCCTTCTTGATGCCCTGGAGCTGGTCGCCGGTACGGGCCAGGGTGAGCAGCAGGAACGTGTCCACCATGTCGGCCACGGCGGTCTCCGACTGCCCGACCCCGACGGTCTCGACCAGCACCACGTCGAACCCGGCGGCCTCCACCACGACCATGGCCTCCCTGGTCGCCTTCGTGACGCCGCCGAGCGTGCCGGAGGTCGGCGACGGGCGGATGAACGCGGCCGGATCGACCGACAGCCGGGCCATCCGGGTCTTGTCGCCGAGGATGCTGCCGCCCGTCCTGGTCGAGGAGGGGTCGACGGCCAGCACGGCCACCCGGTGCCCCTGGCCGGTGAGGTACGTGCCGAGCGCGTCGATGAAGGTGGACTTGCCCACGCCGGGCACGCCCGAGACGCCGACCCGGCGGGCCCGGCCGGACAGCGGGGTGAGCTCGACGAGCAGCCGCTGGGCCAGCGCCATGTGGTCCGGTCTGGTCGACTCGACCAGGGTGATCGCGCGGGCGATCCACGTACGGGAGCCTGCCCGTACGCCTTGGGCGTAGTCCTCCAGCGAGCGCACGCGGTTCACCCCTTTCTTCTCATTGATCAGCCTAACTTCTGACAAGTCCGGTTATTTGCCAGTAAGGTGCTGGAGTTCTGATCACAGCCGTCACAGGAGTCACTCCCCTCATGCCCAACGTCGAACCCCTCCGCGAGGGCGACCCGGCGGCGGTGGGACCCTACCGGCTGGCCGGGCGGCTCGGCGCGGGCGGCCACGGTGTCGTCTACCTCGCCCGCGGGCGCGACGGCGGTCCGGTGGCCGTCAAGGTGCTCGCCGAGGGCGTCACCGCCGGTGAGCCGTTCGCCAGGGAGATCGCCGCCGCGCGTGCCGTGGAGCCGTCCTGCGTCGCGCGGGTGCTGGACGCCTCGGTCAGGGGCCGGCCGTACGTCGTCACCGAGTACGTGGACGGGCCCTCGCTCCAGGACGCCGGCGCCCTGCGCGGCGCGGACGAGCTGCGGCGGCTGGCGGTGACGACCGCGACGGCACTGGCCGAGGCGCACCGGGCGGGCGTCGCGCACCGCGACTTCACGCCGTCCAACGTGCTGCTCGGGCCGGACGGTCCGCGGGTGACCGACCTCGGCGTCTCGGCGGCGTTCGGGACGGGGGTGAGCGCGACCGGCGCCATCACGGGCACGCCCGCGTACATGGCGCCCGAGCAGCTCTCGGGACGGGAGGCGGGCGCGCCCGCGGACGTGTTCGCGTGGGCGTCGGTGCTCGTCTTCGCGGCGACGGGGATGCCGCCGTTCGGCGAGGACTCGCTGCCGGCGGTGATCAACCGCATCCTGCACGACGAACCCCGCACCGGCGACCTGCCGCAACCGCTGCTCGGCGTGGTCCTCGCCTGCCTGGCCAAGGACCCCGCCCGCCGCCCGCCCATGGCCGACGTCCTCCGCCACCTGCTCACCATCCCCGCCGCCACCTCCGGCCCCTCCCCCCACCCGGCACCCTCAGGACCCCGACCCCACCCGGCACCGTCGGGACCCCCGACCCACCCAGCACCGTCGGGACCCCCGACCCGCCCGGCACCCGCCGGAGCGCCACCCCACCCGGCACCCGCCGGCCCCTCGCCTCGCCCGGCACCCGCCGGAACGCCGACCCGCCCGGCGGCCCCCGGGGCGCCGGCTCGCCCGGCGCCCGCCGCAGGGCCCGGGGTCGCGTCGGGGACCACCGGACTGCGTCTTGTCGCGGGCACGCCACCCCTCACCCACGGGGGATCGCCGGACCCACAGGCCCCGGCCCCACAGGCCCCCGCCCCACAGGCCGCCACGCCGGGAAGCGCGCCCAAGGTCAAGGTGCGGCGGCGGGTGAAGACCGCGATGGTGGCCGGGGTCTCCGGGGTGTCCGTGCTGGTGTTGTCGGGCGCGATCGTGTGGCTCACTCCCTCGACGCCCACGCCCAAGGCCACCCACGTGGCCGACGTGACCACCGCCCCCACCCCCGCGCCCACCCCCGGCACCGCGACCTCCCCCACCCGACGCCCACGACACACCCGCACACCGGTCCCCGGCCCGCAGGACGAGAGCACCTCCGGCGCCACCCCGGCCCCCGACCGCCTCACCCTGGCCTCCCTGCGCCCGTCCGGCGGCACCAGGAACGGCGACTGCTGGGACGGCGCGGTACGGCTCCAGGCGGCGGTGACCAGGACCGGCGACCCGGTAACCCTCCGGTACACCTGGATCGTCGACGGCACGGTCACCGCCCGCTCCTCGGCCACGGTCGCCGAGGACGCCCCCCGCCACCTGACCTCGCCGACCGCGCTGACGACCGCCGGCCCCCACAGCGTCACGCTGCGGATCACCGCGCCGGTCACCCGTCAGCGCACCGTCGCCGTCACCATCTGCGACGACGCCCTCTGACCCGGGCGAGCCGCCCGAAGGGTCACGGGCGGCCGGTGACCCGCCGAGCCGCCCGCAGCGCTACGGGCGGCCGGCGAGGGTCCGGAGAGCGCTACGGGCGGCCGGTGAGCGTCCGGAGCAGATCGAGGGCGGCGTCGGCGATCACCGTGCCCGGCGGGAAGATGGCGGCGGCGCCGGCGGCGCGCAGCTCGTCGTGGTCGCCCGGCGGGATGACGCCGCCCACCACGATCATGATGTCCGCCGCGTCGAGGTCGGCCAGGGCGCGCCGCAGCGCGGGCACCAGCGTGAGGTGCCCGGCCGCCAGCGACGAGACGCCCACGATGTGCACGTCGGCCTCGACCGCCTGCCTGGCCACCTCTTCCGGCGTCTGGAACAGCGGGCCGACGTCGACGTCGAAGCCCAGGTCGGCGAAGGCGGTGGCGATCACCTTCTGGCCCCGGTCGTGGCCGTCCTGGCCCATCTTGGCGACCAGGATGCGCGGGCGGCGGCCCTCGTCCCGCTCGAAGTCGGCGCAGGCCAGGCGGACGCGCTCGATGGCCTCGGCGTTGCCTGACTCGTCGCGGTACACACCGGAGATGGTACGCACCTGCTCGGCGTGCCGGCCGAACACCCGCTCCAGGGCATCGGAGATCTCGCCGACGGTGGCCTTGGCGCGGGCGGCGTCCACGGCGAGCTTGAGCAGGTTGGCGTCGAGGCCCGGCGCGGGGTTCTCGGCGGCCTTGGTGAGCGCGTCGAGCGCACGCTGCACGGCCTCGCCGTCGCGCTCGGCCCGGAGACGGGCCAGCTTGTCGAGCTGCTGGGCGCGTACGGCGCTGTTGTCGACCTTGAGCACCTCGATGGGCTCGTCGTCGGCGGCGCGGTACTTGTTGACCCCGATGACCGGCTGGCGGCCGGAGTCGATGCGCGCCTGGGTACGGGCCGCGGCCTCCTCGATGCGCAGCTTGGGCAGGCCCGCCTCGATGGCCCTGGCCATGCCGCCGGCCGCCTCGACCTCCTCGATGTGGGCCCAGGCGCGCTCGGCGAGGTCGTGGGTGAGCCGCTCGACGTAGTAGGAGCCGCCCCAGGGGTCGATGACCTGGGTGGTGCCCGACTCCTGCTGCAGGAGAAGCTGGGTGTTGCGGGCGATGCGGGCCGAGAAGTCGGTGGGCAGCGCGAGCGCCTCGTCGAGGGCGTTGGTGTGCAGCGACTGGGTGTGGCCCTGAGTGGCGGCCATGGCCTCGACGCAGGTGCGGGCGACGTTGTTGAAGACGTCCTGGGCGGTGAGCGACCAGCCGGAGGTCTGGCTGTGCGTGCGCAGGCTCAGCGACTTGGGGTTGGCCGCCCCGAACCGCGACACCAGCTTGGCCCACAGCAGCCGCGCGGCGCGCAGCTTGGCGACCTCCATGAAGAAGTTCATGCCGATGCACCAGAAGAACGACAGCCGGGGGGCGAACCGGTCGACGTCCATCCCGGCGGCGATCCCGGCGCGCAGGTACTCGACGCCGTCGGCGAGGGTGTAGGCGAGTTCGAGGTCGCAGGTCGCCCCGGCTTCCTGGATGTGATACCCAGAAATGCTGATCGAGTTGAACTTCGGCATCTTTTCGCTCGTATAAGCGAAAATATCCGAGATTATGCGCATCGAAGGGGCCGGCGGATAGATGTAGGTGTTGCGGACCATGAACTCCTTGAGGATGTCGTTCTGGATGGTCCCGGCCAGCTCCTCCGGCGCGACGCCCTGCTCCTCGGCCGCCACGATGTACATCGCGAGCACGGGCAGCACCGCGCCGTTCATGGTCATCGACACCGACATGCGGTCGAGCGGGATGCCGTCGAAGAGCTGCCGCATGTCGTAGATGGAGTCGATCGCCACCCCGGCCATGCCCACGTCGCCGGCCACGCGCGGGTGGTCGGAGTCGTAGCCCCGGTGCGTGGCCAGGTCGAAGGCGACCGACAGGCCCTTCTGCCCGGCCGCCAGGTTGCGCCGGTAGAAGGCGTTGGAGTCCTCGGCCGTGGAGAAGCCCGCGTACTGGCGGATCGTCCAGGGCTGGTTGACGTACATGGTGGGGTAGGGCCCGCGCAGGTACGGGGCCGCGCCGGGATAGGTGCGCAGGAAGTCGAGCCCGTCGAGGTCGGCGGCCGTGTAGAGCGGCTTGACCCCGATGCCCTCGGGCGTCTCCCACACCTCGCCCCCGGGGACGGCCGCCGCGCCGGAGCCGGCCCCCGGCCCGAGCGGGACGCCCGAGAAGTCGGGGATCATCGCAGCACCTCCAGGTCCTCGAACGTCTGACGGAGCACGGCGAGCGCGTCGCACCCCGCGTAGAGGCAGGCGTCCACGCCCTCGTAGTCTCCCTTCCCCGCCAGCCAGACGCGTCTCGCGCCCGCGTGCCGCAGGGCGGCGGCCACGGCGCGGGCGTGCTGGGCGTACAGCTTGTCGGTGGAGCACAGGCAGGCGACGGCGGCGCCGCTCACGGCGAAGGCGGTGGCGATCTGCTCGGGGTCGGCGCCCGGCCCGGCGGTCTCGGTGGCCAGGCCGCCGGCGTGGAACAGGTTGGCGGCGAAGGAGGCTCGCGCGGTGTGCGCGGCGACCGGGCCGATGGTGGCCAGGAACACCTTCGGACGCTCGGGCAGGGCGTCGGCGACGTCGCGCAGCGCCTCGAACTCCTGGGCGTAGCGGGCCACCGGCCGCCCGGCGGGGGCGGGCGGCCGGCGCAGCGGCTTCTCGCCGGGATCGGGGAACTCGCTGACGCCGGTGATCGGGAAGCGGCGGTGGGCGATGTCGTCGTCGCGGCGGGCCCGGGTGGCCGCGACGCGCCGCTCGATCAGCTCGCCGGCGGCCTCAACGCCTCCGGCGGCCTCGATCTCCTGGAACCACGCCCAGGCACGCTCGGCCAGGTCGGCGGTGCGGCGTTCGACGTACCAGGAGCCGCCGGCGGGGTCGGCCACCCGCCCGATCCCCGACTCCTCCAGCAGCAGCGACTGCGTGTTGCGGGCGATGCGCCGGGAGAAGGCGTCGGGCAGGCCGAGCGCGGCGTCGAACGGCTGCACGGTGACCGCCTCCGCCCCGCCGACGCCCGCCGCGAAGCAGGCCAGCGTGGTGCGCAGCATGTTCACCCAGGGGTCGCGGGCGGTCATCATGGCCGCGCTGGTGACGGCGTGCTGGCGCTGGCCGCCGTGCTCGGCGGCGCCGCACACCTCGGCCACCCTGGCCCACAACCGGCGCGCCGCGCGCAGCTTGGCGATGGTGGCGAACTGGTCGGCGGTGGCGGCGTACCGGAAGTCAATCTGGCCTAGCGCTTGCTCAACCGTGAGGCCGGCGCCGGTGAGCGTGCGCAACTCGGCCACGCCCCGCGCGATCGAGCAGCCCAGCTCCTCGGCGTCGGCGCCGCCCGCGTCGTGGTACGGCGTGGCGTCGACCATGACCGCGCGCAGCCCCGGGACCGCGACGCACCGCCCGGCCAGCTCCGCCGCCTCGACGCCGCTCGCGCCCAGGTTGCCGCTGGGCGTGACGCCCTGCGCGGCGGCCAGGCCGAACAGCGCCTCGGCGGCCTCCCGCGTGCGCTCCCCCGCCTCCAGCACGATCGGGGCCAGGTCGAGGTAGACGTCCTTCAGCACGGCGGGCAGCGCGCCCACCGGGATCGCGCCGTCGCCGACGACCAGCCAGAGCGAGGTGACGCCGTTCTCCAGATCGGCCAGCACCGCCTCGGGGTCGGCCACGGCGTGCCGCTGCCGGACGTCCCAGCCGGGCCGCGCCCGCGCCCCCCGCGTGAACGGCGGCGCGCCCGGCAGCCCCGGATCGCCCGGCAGGTCGCCCGCGTCGTAGAGCGGCATGACCGGCACGCCGTCGTAGGTCGGGCTGGACAGCGCCTCCTCGGGCGAGCCCGCCTCGACCCCCGACTTGCGCAGGACCTCGACCGCCAGCCTCCGCCAGTCGTCGCGAGTGGTGGGAGGAAAGCCCGCTGCCAGTTCCATGCAACGGATAGTAGGCGCTGCCCGGCCGCCGCAGTAATCCGGGGGTTACCCGTCAGCCGTCGGCGCCTCCCAGGCCAGCCTCCACGTGAGCGGGCCCACGATCCCGTCGTCCTCGACGCCCTGCTCGCGCTGGAACTCGCGGCACACGTCGCGGGACCGGGCGCCGTACGCGCCGTCGACGGTCAGGTCGTAGCCGCGCTTGTGCATCTGCCGCTGCCAGGTGCGCACGTCCTCGCCCTCCATGACCGGCGGGTACTTCAGCAACCGGCCGGGGAAGGGCGGCGCGCCCTTGGGCGGCGGCGGGGTGGTGCCGCCGCCGGGGCGGGGGGCGCCGCGCTTGATCCAGGCGTACAGGGGGTCGCCGGGGCAGTCGGTCGAGTAGCCGTCGCGGTGGCCCTTGATCTCCTTGCCGGCGCCGCCCCGGTCGCGCACGTACTGGACGGCGTCGAGGACGGCGTCCAGCATCGCGTCGGGCGGCTGCACGAGCCCGGCGTTGCCGACCAGCCCGAGCACGGCGTAGTGACCGGCGTTGAGCCCGGGACCGTTGGCCGCCGGCAGGTGATGCAGCCCCCGCCCCTCGAACACCTTCCGGTGCGGACAGGCGACGAAGCTGTAGCCGATGTCCATCCAGCCGTTGCCGTCCATGTGGTACGCCTGGATCGATCGCACGAGGGAGACGCAGCCGGCGTGGTCGGACACGATGGCGGGTTCGACCCGGCCGCCGGTGTAGTGGACCTTGACGCCCTTGGTCGAGTCAAGCTGGGTGTAGGAGCCGCGGGGCGCGCGGGCCTGCCAGTCGCGGCGTAACACCAGATCGATGTCCACGAGTGCTCTCCGAGAGTAGATATCGGGACGACCGAGCGTAACGCCAGCGAGGTGAGCAGGTCCGGGGATCGCGCTATTTCACGGTCTGATCACCCGCCGTTCGGTCACGATCGCGGTGATCAGATCGTGCGGCGTCACGTCGAACGCGGGGTTCAGCGCCTGTGTGCCCTCGGGGGCCAGGCGTACACCTCCGACGGTGAGGATCTCCTCGGGGTCGCGATCCTCGATCTCGATGTGGTCGCCGGTCGGGGTGGCGGGGTCGATGGTGGACTCGGGCGCGACCACGATGAACGGCACTCCGGCCCGTTCGGCGCCGAGCGCGAGCGCGTACGAGCCGATCTTGTTGGCGGTGTCGCCGTTGGCGGCGATGCGGTCGGCGCCGATGAGCACCGCGTCCACCTCGCCCTTGGCCAGCAGGTACGGCCCCGCCGAGTCGGCGACCAGCCGGTGCGGCGCGCCCATCCTGGCCAGTTCCCAGGTGGTGAGCCGGGCGCCCTGGAGCAGCGGGCGGGTCTCCAGGGCGAGCACCTCGGCCAGGCGGCCGCGTTCGTGCAGGGTCTGGACGACGCCGAGGGCGGTGCCGCGTTCGACCGCGGCCAGGCCGCCGGTGTTGCACACGGTCATGATCCGCAGCCGGTCGCCCTCCAGCAGGGCGGCGCCGCGCTCGCCCATGGCCAGGCAGGCGGCGATGTCGTCGTCGCGGATCCGCAGCGCGGCCGCCAGCACCGCCTGCCGGCCCTTGTCCAGGTGGGCGGCGGCCTGGTCGACGCCCCAGGCCAGGTTGGCGGCGGTCGGGCGGGCCGCGCGCAGTTCGGCGATCTGGCCGAGGTCGCCGTCGGCGAGGACGACGCCGAGCGCGCCGGCCACGCCGAGCGCGGGGGCGCCGCGCACGGCCAGCCGCCTGATCGCCGCGACGAGCTCGGCCACGGTCTCGACGCGCAGCCGCACGCACCGGCCGGGCAGCAGGGTCTGGTCCACGAGCTCGACGGCGTCGCCGGCCCAGTCGATGGTCCTCACGCCGCACACGGTAGCCGACGGGTCCTGGGCCGGGCCGGGGGTCAGCGTTCGGCCAGGACGATCACCGAGTCCCCCCGGCCGAGGACGACGGTGTCGCTCTTGGCGGGGTTCAGCACGATTCCGTAATGCGGCGGGACGTTTCTGGAGACGTTGTCGCGGTAGCCGATCGCGGTCTCGCCCCTGCGCCGGGCCGCCTCGACGATGGTGGCGAAGGTGACCTCTGTGCCGGTCCGGACGTAGGAGGCGGCGGGCCGGGGGTAGATCTCCGAGCCGTGCGAGTCGAACAGGTAGCCGAACACGTCGGCGAGGTGCCGGTTCTCGGCGAGCTGGGCCAGCAGCAGGCCGATGACGGTGTCGCTGATGACGATGTCGTCGGCCTCGGTGACCTCGGCCAGCGCCCGGTTGCCCTCGTCGTGCATCTCGCTGACGATCGAGTAGTGCTCGCCGAGCGTGCTCTGCATGTCGCGGAGCTGGAGCAGGGTCATGAGCGTGCGGGTGTCGGCGTGGTGGGGGTCGAAGCGGTCGTCGGACAGGACGATGACGTGCTGGTAGAGGCCGACGCCGAGGGATTCCAGCGCGTACCGGTCGGTGGTGTCGCAGTCCTTGACGTTGACGGTGAGGGTGCGCAGCCCGGTCAGGCCGGTGCCGGCCTTGGGGTGGTCGGCGGCGATGTCCAGGACCGAGCCCGTGGAGACGTAGCCGTCCAGGTAGCGCACGATCTGCTCGGCGCGGCCGTTCCAGTTGAGCAGGAGGGTGCGTTCGGGCTCGGGCTGCGGGGCGGCGGCGGTGGTGACGGCCTGTTCGTCGATCGGGGGCTCGCCGGTGGCGAGGGTGATGTGGGAGTCGTCGTGGGCGATGACGACGACCTGGTCCTTCGCCGTGATGACGGTGTCCATGGGCGGGTTGAGCACGACGCCGGCCGGGCCGCGTAAGCCGATGACGGCGGCGGTCTCGTAGGCGTGCAGGGCCTTGCTGTAGGTGGCGCCGACCAGTTCCTCGTCGGCGCGCAGGTAGATCTCGCCGCCGTCGAAGTTGAGCAGGTCCATGCAGACGACGGACATGCCGGACTGGCGGGAGGACTGCACGATCAGCCGGGAGGCGGTGTCGTCGGAGTCGACGAGGTGCACGTCCTCGCCGCCGGCCAGCCGGGCGGCGGCGAGGTTGCGGGCGGAGGCCAGGGCGGCGACCACGGGCGGGTGGGAGCCGTCCCGTTTGGCCAGGGCGAGCAGGATCTTGATGACGTGCGCGTCGGGGTCCTCGCCCTCGGGTGAGAGCACGACGACGGACCTGGCGGCGGTGAGGTTCATCAGGCCGAGGTCGCGCGGCTCGGTGGGACGTCCGGTGCGGCAGACCAGGCGGGTCCTGCCGAGGTCGCCGACGTGCTCGCGGATGTCCTCCTCCATGGCGAGCTTGTCGCGGTCGGCCAGGACGGCGATGACCGAGTTCTTCTGGCTGGCGTGCGCCTTGACGAGCTCGGTGACGATCGTGAAGATCTGGTCGGACCAGCCGAGCACCACGGTGTGGCCGGACTCGACGATGCGCGAGCGGCCTCTGCGCAGGCGGTCCACCTTCTGCTTGAGGCCGTTGGACAGCAGGCCGACGAGCATGCTGACGATGAAGATGCCGCCCAGCGATCCGGCGAACATGACGGTCATGTAGCCGAACGAGCCCTTGTCGCTGGCGACCTTGCTGGGGGTGAGGGCGTGCATGAGGGCCACCCACAGCACCTGCCCGGGGCCGCTGACGCCGTCGGGCTCGTCGGGCGCGAGCCAGAGCGTGAGCGCGGCCACCACGAGGATGAGCGCGACCGACACCACCGCGAGCCAGCCGATGAGCGAGGCCGTCCCCCTGGACATGGTGTTGTCGAACCAGTACCGCGCCCGTTCGCGGACCGTGATCCTCGACACTTCCCCGATACCTCCGTGTAAGGAGTGATTTAAACCGACGTCACAAGGTACCGGGCGATCTTGGCTTCCGCATGGCGACCGGTAACCTAGCCGCCATGGTGACCCCCCTCACACCGGACGATCCGGCGTTCCTGGGCGATTTCCGGCTGGCCGGGCGTCTGGGCGAGGGCGGGCAGGGCGTGGTCTACCTGGCCCACTCCGCCTCCGGGGAGCCGGTCGCGGTCAAGCTGCTCAACGCCGGCGACCAGGAGACCCGGGCCAGGTTGGCGCGCGAGCTCGACGCGCTGGAGTCGATCGCCTCCTTCTGCACGGCCCGCGTGCTCGGCGTCTCGACGCGGGGCTCGCGGCCGTACGTGGTGAGCGAGTTCGTGGACGGGCCCTCGCTGGCCGACCGGGTGGCCGGGAACACCGCCGGGAACGCGGCTGGGAACGCCGCTGGGAACGCCGCTGGCAACACCGCCGGGCGCGGCCCGCTGCGCGGCGGGGAGCTGGAGCGCCTGGCGGTCGGCACGGCCACCGCGCTGGCGGCCATCCACGCGGCCGGGGTCGTCCACCGGGACTTCAAGCCGTCCAACGTGCTGCTCGGGCCGGACGGGCCGCGGGTGGTGGACTTCGGCATCGCCAGGGCCGAGGGGGCGGCGACGCACACCTCGGGGCTGGTCGGCACGCCCGCGTACCTGTCGCCGGAGCAGATCGCGGGCTCGCCCGCCTCCGGGGCCTCCGACGTGTTCGCGTGGGGGGCGACGATGGTCTACGCGGCCACGGGAGTCAGCCCGTTCGGGGCGGACACCGTGCCGGCGGTGCTGCACCGGGTGCTGCACGCCGAGCCCGACCTGTCGGCGCTGCCGCCCCGGCTGCGCGGGCCGGTCGCCGGCGCCCTGGCCAAGGACCCCGCCCACCGCCCGACGGCCGCCGCCCTCCTGATGACCCTGGTCTCCCCCACCCCGGCCACGGGAGCGGGAGCGGGAGCGGGGCCGGGAGCGGGGCCGGGAGCGGGGCCGGGAGCGGGGGCTCTGAGGGGCGATCCGGGGGCGGCCGACACGCGCGAGAGCCGCGCGGCCCGAAATCGGGGACGCCGTGCCCTCGTCGGCGCCGGAGCGGCCCTGCTGGCCCTGGCCGTGGCCGGCGGCGTGGTCCTGCTGACCACCCGCACGCCCGGCTCGACCGCCACCCTGTCCACCCCGCCGCCGTCCACGGCCGCCGCCGCCCTCTCCACCCCGCCGGCCACGGCCACCGGCCCCGCCACACCCGCCGCGACCTCCGGGACGGCCACGGCGCCGGCCACCGCGACCCCCGGCGGCACCGGCGATCTGAAGATCCCGGCCGCCTTCGCCGGCACCTGGTCCGGCCACACCGACACCACCAACCCGCTCGACCCCGACGGCGCAGAGAACACGGTGGAACTGAAGGCCGGCCAGTCGCGGGCGGCCTGGACGGAGAAGGACTCCCAGGTCGACTGCGCCGCCACGATCACCCTGACCGAGGTACGCCCGGACCGGCTGACTTTCTCCCTCGGGACGTCCACGGGCGGCTGCATCCCGGGTACTGTCTGGCTGGAGCTTGAAGGCGACACTCTCACCTACACCTGGCGGGACGTGCCCGGCCTGGGCATGGTCACCCAGACCGGCGATCTCGGCAAAAAGTGACCGAACCACTCGTATAACCCTTCGACATCCGAGCCCACGAAGGAGATCCTTTACCTATGTCTGTGATCAGGGAGGTGCCGTTCCCCAGCGCGGACTCCTCGTCCGAGCTGCCGATGAACATCTGGATCGACGACGCCGACTCAGCGATCGACGTCATCGACGCCCTGGCGTTGTCGCCGTTCGCGACCGGCGTCCAGCCCTGGTCCAAGCTGGCCAATCTGGAGCGCGTACGTCCGGACGCCCGGTTGCAGCCGGCCGAGGGCCGGATGCTGCGCACCGCGCAGGTGGAGGACGGTTCGGAGTCGCGGCTCATCTGCGGCGAGGGCTGGACGCTGCGGGTCGTGCGGCACCGCAACCGCACCGCCACGGTGAGCGTGACGGCGGTGAGCGAGGAGCTGGCCGCCTCGGTGCTGAAGGAGAGCATCGACGGCGCCGAGGAGCCGATGCCCGACGCCGACCACGTCGAGATGGGCTTCTGGTGGCGCGGCTCCCACGGCGGCAACCGGTCGGAGAAGCCGATCACCGCCCAGCCGTGGGACGAGATCGGCACGAACTACTCGGCGCAGGTGCGCCCGGCGCTCGGCCGCCTGATGGCCACCACGCCCGCCGACGTCAACGGCCGGCTCATCCTGCTGCACGGCCAGCCCGGCACCGGCAAGACCACGCTGCTGCGCACGCTGGCCAAGCAGTGGCACGACTGGTGCCAGGTCGACTGCGTGCTCGACCCCGAGCGGCTGTTCAACGACCCGGGCTACCTGATGGAGGTGGCGGTCGGCTACGACACCGACGACGACACGCAGCGGTGGCGACTGCTGGTGCTGGAGGACTGCGACGAGCTGATCAGCTCGGGCGCCAAGGCCCAGGCGGGGCAGGGGCTGTCGCGGCTGCTCAACCTCACCGACGGCCTGCTCGGCCAGGGCCGCGACGTGCTGGTGGCCATCACCACGAACGAAGACCTGACCCGCCTGCACCCGGCCGTGATCCGTCCGGGACGCTGCCTGGCGCAGATCGAGGTGGGCCCGCTGACCAGGGACGAGGCCGTCGCCTGGCTGGGGTCGTCGCAGGGCGTGGGCGCCTCGGGGGCGACGCTCGCCGAGCTGTACGCCCTGCGCGCCGGCCGCGCGATCGCCCCGGCGGGCACGGACGAGTCCACCGGTCTCTACCTCTGATCCGGCTCCGCCGGGGGCGCCACGCGCGTCCCCGGCGTCCCGCGCGCCGGGGGCACGTCCGGGCTGGTACGTAAACCAACCGATGTGCGACACCGGGTGTGAAACCACAATATGGCTGGTGCTCACCGTCGATCTGGCGCGCGTCGCCTTCACCCGTCTCACCGTGCCCGGGGGCACGTGGACCAGCGAGGAACACCGGGTCGGCTTCGCGGCCACCCAGCTCGTGCCCTCGTGGACCGCGCGCACCCCGCCGGGCGGCGGGGTCGAGGTGGAGCTGCGGGCCAGGACCGGGGCGGGCACGCTGACCAAGTGGTACGTCATGGGCCGGTGGTCCGAGCACGGGCCGCGCACCTCGGTGCCCGGCCAGGGCGACGAGGACGGCGACGTGGCCGTGGACACGTTCGTGGCCAGGCGGCCGGTCGTGGCGTTCCAGCTGAGGGTCACCGCGCGCGGCGAGGGCGCGCGGATGACCTCTCTCGGCGTGCTGGCCTCGGCCCTGCCGCAGCGTCCGGTCACGGTGAGCACGCCCGGGGTGGCCGGGCACGTCGAGCTGGACCGGCGTCATCCGGGCCTTCGACCACTTCTGGAACTCCACCGGTGAGCACCCCGAGCTGATGGACCACTACGCCAAGGCGTGGGCGGCGGTCG
>NZ_JBSGCE010000059.1:0-55636 GCF_053601695.1 Nonomuraea sp. NPDC004702 | reverse complement strand
CGGTCTGCAGAGCGAGAAGATCAGGAACTTCGAGGGGCTCCTGGATGCGCGCGAAAGAGACGCGACGGGGACCAGCGGGTACGGCGGAGGCGTTGAGCGAGGCTGCCAACAGTTGTCCTTCCGGAGGGCACGGACGGAATCGAACTGCGCGCACGCCAAACGCCCGGACCGAAATCCGGGGCGTCGAAGGGCGGCGCGAGGCAGCAGCATAACTCAAATGAGAAACGAATGTCCACACTTACTATAAGTGTCAACCTCGGTGCCGCCTTCAGCTTTTCACAACAGGGCGCGCTCGTCAACTCCAAACGCCCGTCGCCGCCCTGCCGGCCCCGAAGGTCGTGCCGGGCCCACGCGGGTGGCGCGGGCCCGGGTCCGCGCGGTCAGCGTTCGCTGGAGGCCGCGCGGTAGTGCAGGTCCTGCACGTACGGCGTCGCGGTGATCGGGTACGGCGAGACCACCTTGGCCGCCGTCGCCGACCCCCTGCTGACGGTCGCCGACACGGCCCCCGCCTTCAGCGGGAACGTCCTGGCCGACACGCCGGCGGGCGCGTCGTAGCTCTGCGTCGTGCCGCCGACGGTCACCGACACCTTGGCCGCCGCCGTCAGCATGGTGAGCACCTCGACGGTGTCACGCGCGGCCGTGCTGCCACCGCGCAGCTTCATGAGCTTGGTCTGCGCGTAGGACGGCTGGGCCGCGACCGGCTGCACCCGGTGGGTCAGGTACGCCGCGTCGTTCGTGATCTTCGGGCAGCCGAGCTTGTGACAGGTCAGGTAGTAGGCGTTGATGTCCAGGTACGTCCAGCCGGCGTTCCTGGACGGCGCGAACTGGGTGTTCTCGGAGTAGTCGTTCCAGGTGGTGAGCTGGACCCAGTCGGCCTTGCCGTCGATGGCGCCCTTCCACGTCGCCCGCAGGTTCTCGGTGTTGCCCGCCTCGTCGAAGACGCCCTGGTTGGGGCGTTCGTCCTGGATCGACACCGGCTGCATCCAGATCTTGCCCATGCCGTGCGCGCGGTCGATGTTGCCGCCCAGGGCGGCGTTGGCGGCGGGGTTGCGGTTGCCCCAGTTGGAGAAGCCGTAGCTGATCGAGGCGAAGGCGTCCCGGTACTTGTTGAAGTCGAGGAAGCAGGGCACCAGCGCCACCTTGACGCCGTGCTCGGTCTCCATCGTCTTCATCCAGGCCGCCCACCAGGCGGCGGTGCGCCCCTCGGCCTTGAACGGCGCCACCACCAGGCGGTCGTCGGCGAGCCGGTAGACCGACGTCGAGGCGGCCAGCTTCGCCATCGCGGCGGCGAACGCGGCGCTGTCCACCGAGGCCAGGCCGTTCGTGTCCGGCATCAGCACGATCTTGAACCCGGGGTCCACGGCCTCGGCGGCCTTGATCAGGTTCTGCACCCGCGTCCAGTGGGCGCTGGTGATCGACAGGATATCGACGGTGAAACCGTCCAGGCCGGCCGCGATGGCCTGCCTGACCTCGGTCTTGAAGTCGGCCAGCGCGTAGTCGCCGCTGATGGGGTCACGTCCGACCGGCCGGTCGCGCAGCAGGCCGCCGTAGGCGGCGTGCTTGCCGCTCTCGCCGTCCGGCTTGAGGTAGTTCCTGGCGTAGTAGTCGCCGGCCGGGGCCTGGTTGTCCAGCGACACCGGGTACGGCGTGAAGTAGTGCGCGAACACCTTCCTGGCCGACCCGCGCAGGGCCGCCTTCCCCGGCAGCACGAACGGCAGCGGCCCGTCGGTCTGGCCGCCGCCCTCGGTGTAGGTGACCGTGAGCTTCGGGCCGCGGTCCCCGGTCTCGCGCGAGGACATCAGCACGGTGGCGGTGGCGTCGTCGCCGGTGAGGGCGAAGGCGTACGTGCCGTCGCCCTCGACGGCGGCGGACACGTCCAGCTTGACCGTCGTCCCGGCGGTGAAACCGGTGTGCGAGGCGACGGGCGCGGCGCCGAACTCGGGGCGGGTGTTCCAGGTCGTGGCCGCCTCGGTCCAGGAACCCGTCACGGGACGGGCCGACACGGTGGTGTCCGTCGTCCTGGCCGGGACGACGTCCAGGGTGACCTTGACGTCCTCGGCGTCCGCCGGGATCCCGGTGACCTTGAAGCGGGTCAGGCCGACCCGCCGGCCCGCGGCGGCGCTGCCGCACGCGGCGCCGCAGACGCTCATCCAGGTCGCGGTCGCAAAGCTCTTGGCCGGCTCGGCCTGGCTGATGAACACGTCGTCCGTGGCGGCGAACGTCACGGTGAGGGGTGCGACGGCGGACGCCTGCGCGGGCGCCGCCGCGCCGGCGGGCGCGGCCGCACCCGCCAGCGCGGTGAGCATCGCCACCGCGACCGGCAGGGCCCGATATCGGTTGAGCATGGAACTCCCTTGGCTTTCGGTACGCCTCCGCAGCAGCGGAGCCGCGTTGCATCGCCAACGATGGAGCAAGATCGAGTCCCCGGCCAGGACTTCCGGATAAATCCCCCATTTGGAACGATGCTATTTTCGGCCCCTCGGTACGGCATTGCGGTCAGACGGCCCGCCCCCGGAAGGTCCCCTGGTCGGGCATGGCGCGGAAGCCGCGACTCGGGCAAGATGGACCAGCCCTTTTCTGTCTCCGCTTGGCCTGCGCGCACGACCGAGTCGATGTCATCATGGGCACACGGTGTGTGATTTCGGGTAGGAGGGATCGATGTCCGAGCCTTCCCCCGGCGCTGCCGCAAGCTGGCCGATCAGCCGGGACCTGGCGGGGCTGCGGGAGCTCGTCCGCCGTCACGCGCTCCAGGCCGGGCTCGCCTCCCAGCGCGGTGACGACCTCGCGCTCGCCGCCAACGAGGCCGTCACCAACGTGCTCGACCACGCGGGCGGGACCGGCTGGGTGCACATCTGGATCGACGACGACTTCCTCACCGTCGACGTCGGCGACCACGCGGGCCGCCTGGGGCCCGACGCCTGCCCCGAGGCCCGTCCCCAGATCGGGCCGGGCGGTTACGGCCTGTGGGTGATGCGCCGCCTGTGCGACGAGTTCGTCATCACCCAGACCGGCGCCTCCTCCCAGGTCCGCCTCCGCATGGCCCGCATCCGCCCCACCGGCCCCTGACCCGGCAGCGGGCCGGACGGGCGACCGGCCGCCCCGGTCAGGCGCTCTCGCCCACGCTGCGCCGGTGCCATTCGGCCAGCTCGACCAGCAGCCCGTCGGCCGCGCCGCCGAACATCGCGGCCAGCTCCTCGGCGTCGTCGACCACCACCACGTGGTCCAGCAGGTCCGCGCGCAGCCGGGCCGCCCTCGGGTCGCCGGCGCCGTCCGGGTCGAAGGCGGTGGCGGCCAGGAACAGGCCGCCGACACCGGCCAGCGCCGCGGTCTGGCGGGCCTGCGTGCCGAGCACCGTCGCCGCGTCGGCCGGTACGGCGGGCAGCGCCGGCCGCCCGTCGCGCAGCAGCAACGTCAGCGGACGGGCGGGCACCTGCTCCCCCGCCTCGCCCGCCGGCACGTGGGCGCTCCCGTCGGCGTGCCGCGCCGCGTGCCGGGGACGCCCCCAGGGCAGGCCGTCGGCCTCGTCCTGCGCACTCGCGCGCGTGAACAGGCCGCCGTCGGCGTCGACGACGAGGTCCCCAGGCTGCCACTGCTCGCCATCAAGCGGAATGTGCGCATTCGTCATGCCTGAACGCTACGCCCTGGTTGCGACAAATCTTCGTGGCGTGCGGAGGCGCGAGCTGGGCATCTGTCAGGACATGGCGCAGGCGCAGGATTGGGGCAGGCCGCGGGTGGCGGTGTCGAGCTGTCTGCTCGGCGAGCCGGTACGGCACAACGGCGGGCACAGCCGGGCCCGTTTCCTGACGCAGGAGCTGGCGCCGTTCGTGGACTGGGTGCCGATCTGCCCCGAGATGGAGATCGGCCTCGGCGCGCCCCGCGAGACGCTGCGCCTGGAGCGCTCGCCCGCCGGCCCGCGCCTGATGACCCGGCAGAGCCGCCGCGACCTCACCTCCGCCATGGACGAGCTGGCCGCCGAACGTTCCCCGGCCCTGGCGGCCGACGGTTACGTGTTCAAGGCCAAGAGCCCGAGCTGCGGCATCCACGGCATCCCGCTGTACGCCGGTGACCACGCGGTGACCCGCGACAACCGGGGCCTGTTCGCCGACGCGGTGATCGAGGGCCACCCGCTGCTGCCCGTCGAGGACGAGGGGCGGCTCAACGACGCCGTCCTGCGGGAGGCGTTCGTCGAGCGCATCTTCGC
The DNA here is from genome assembly GCF_053601695.1 of Nonomuraea sp. NPDC004702. Taxonomy (NCBI): domain Bacteria; kingdom Bacillati; phylum Actinomycetota; class Actinomycetes; order Streptosporangiales; family Streptosporangiaceae; genus Nonomuraea; species Nonomuraea sp. NPDC004702. Next base: position 51,435 of record NZ_JBSGCE010000059.1, on the reverse strand, counting down.
CCACGCGCGGCTGCGCGAGCTGCTGGAGAGCGACTGGCGGCCGCGTGACCTGGTCGCCTTCCAGGCCCGGCACAAGATGCAGCTGCTGGCCCACTCCACCGAGGGCTACCGCGAGACCGGCCGTCTGGTCGCCGCCGCGGGCGTCCGGCCGCGCGAGGAGCTGGCCGAGGAGTACGGCACGGCGTTCCGGCGGGCGATGGCGGTCAAGGCGTCGATCGGGCGCAACGTCAACGTGCTGCAGCACTGCCTCGGCATGCTCGGCGACGAGCTCGACCCGGTGCGCCGCGCCGACCTGGTCGAGGTCATCGGCTCGTACGCGGCGCACCGGGTGGCGTTGAGCGTGCCGCTGACGTTGCTGCGCCACCACGCCCGCGGCGAGGCGGCCACCTACGTCCAGGACCAGACGTACTTCTCCCCCTACCCGGAGGAGCTGGGCCTGCGCAACCACGTGGTGTGACCCCGCCGCGCCGGGCGGGCCGGCGCGGCGGGGACGCGCCTACGTGGGGGTGGGCTCGGTCGGCAGCGGGCCGTCCGGCTCGGGGGCGGCGGACGCGCGCGGCGGCACATGGTGCACCCGCGCCGAGCCGATCTCGAAGTACAGCCCCACCAGCGTCAGCTGCCCGGCCCTGACCTGCTCGTCGACCTTGCGGTAGGTCCGCAGGTTCTCCAGCTGCTGCTGGATGTTGAGCCGGCACAGCGCGTCGAGGGCGGCGTCTTCGGCGGAGGCGTCGTGGCCGCCCTCGCCGAGCCGGTCGAGGCTGGGATGGCCGTGCCGCAGCCAGCGGCTCAGCTGCGGCAGGCCCTCGGTGGTCGCCGGGCCCTTCAGCAGCGCCGCCATCGCGCCGCAGCCGGAGTGGCCGCAGACGGTGATGGTGTGCACGCTCAGCACGCCGGTGGCGTACTCGATGGCGGCGGCCACCGAGTCGTCGTGCGGCTCGGAGCCGGCGCACGGCACCAGGTTGCCGATGTTGCGGACCGTGAACAGGTCGCCGGGCCCGCTGGAGGTGATCAGGCTGGGCACGACCCGCGAGTCGGCGCAGGTGATGAACAGGTGCGAGGGACGCTGCTGGGTGGCGAGCTGGGTGAAGATGGGCCGCAGCAGCGGGGCCGTGCGCTTGTGGAACTCGTCCGCGCCCTGGGCCAGGCGGCACTCGATCGCCGCCGTGGCCGACAGCGGACGGCCGCGGTGGGTCCACGGCAGCCACCAGCGGCCGGGCGCCTTGGGCGGGCTCTTGGCCGGGAACATGCGTCCGCCGCTGGCCGCCATCGTGTACCACTCGTCGTGCAGCTCGTCGATCGTGACGGTGCCGCCCAGGCGCTCGTGGTCCAGCCGCCAGGAGTGGATCGCGTCGAAGGCGGCGTTGTCCATGAAGTCGATGTTCAGGTCGAGGTCGACGGCGACGCCTGGCGGGATGGCGCGCAGCTCCTGGGTCAGCCGGGGCACGCCCAGGAAGGTGAGCGAGCCGGAGACCGTCGCGTGCATGACCCCGCCGGGTTCCTGCCGTTTGTCCACGGTCACCCGGGTCAGCCGCCGCAGCGCCAGCAGCGCGGCCAGCGCCAGCCCGGCCAGGACGCCCTCGGCCAGCCCGACCAGGATCACGCCGGACATGGTCATGACGTAGACGGGCACCTCGTTGTGGCCGTGGACCTTCCTGAGGTGGCCGAGGCTGATGGTCTTGATGCCGATGAAGACCAGCAGCGCGGCCAGCGCCTCCATCGGGATCAGCTTGATCGTCCAGCCGAGGCAGAGGGCGAACAGCAGCACCCAGACGCCGTGCAGGATCGCCGACCAGCGGGTGCGGGCGCCCGCCTGGATGTTGGTGGTGCTGCGCACGATCACGCCGGCGACCGGGAGCCCGCCGAGCACGCCGCTCACCATGTTGGCCACGCCCTGGCCGGTCAGCTCGCGGTCGAGGTCGGAGCGGGGGCCGGTGTGCATGCTGTCGGTGGCCACGCAGCACAGCAGCGACTCCGCCCCGGCCACCAGCGCCACCAGCAGCACGCCCATGGCGATGTGCTGCCAGTCGCCGGCCGGCAGCACCGGCGGCGCCCACGCGGTGATCGCGCCGGACAGGTCGATGCGGGTGACGTTCCAGCCGAACACCGCGGCGGTGACGGCGGCGGCGAGCAGCGCGGCCAGCGGCGCGGGGATCATCCGGACGTGCCTGGGCATCCGGCTCCAGACCAGCAGGACCGTGATGGTGAGGATGCCGACCATGACCTTGTGGCCGTGCAGGTCCATGATCTGGCTGGGCAGCTCGGCCAGGTTGGCCCACGGCGACTGCTCGGGGCTGCCGCCGAGGACGACGTGCAGCTGGGCGAGCGCGATGATGATGCCGACGCCGGCCAGCATGCCGTGGACGACCGCGGGCGAGACCGCGAGCGCGGCCCGGGCCGCCTTGAACGCGCCGAGCAGCACCTGCAGGCCGCCGGCCATGATCGTGATCAGGCAGGTGGCGCGCCAGCCGTAGGTCTGCACGAGACCGGCGATCACCACCGTCAGGCTCGCGGTCGGGCCGCTGACCTGCACCACCGAGCCGCCCAGCCGCCCGGCGACGATGCCGCCGACCGCGGCGGCGACGAGCCCGGCGGCCAGCGGCGCGCCCGCGGCCAGGGCGACGCCGAGTGAGAGTGGCACCGCGACGAGGAACACCACCAGCGATGCCGGCACATCGTGTCTGAGAGTACGCATGATGCTACTCTCCGTAGTTATATTCATGCGGCACACCTTAGTGCCAGATCAACCCCACGTCGGACGACGGTAAAACGCGCCGGACATGTCCCTGCTGTCCGGCGCGCCGCCCTGCCGCTCCGCCCTACCGCGCGGCGTCTTCGCAACTCACGGTGACCAGGGCGAAGAACACGTGGGTGCGGGCGTCCTGGGAGACCACCGACTCGAACACCTCGCAGTCCGCGAACCCGTGGCTCAGCGCGTCGCGGCGGGCGTCGGACTCGGCGCCGGCGAGCGCGGCGTTCTCGGCGAGGTCACGGCCGAAGCCGTCGAACAGCGTGCCCGTGGCGGCGGTGGCGGGCGTGGCGGCGCCCGCCAGGACGGCGGCCCCGGAACCGGCCAGGACCGCCGCGCACAGCACCGCCGGCAGCTTTCTTCTCAGGTACGTCATGATCTCCCCCTGGGTCGGGACGGGTGGGCCTGCACCCGTTGGGGCGTTCCAGGCCGTTCCATCCCGCGCCGTGGCTAGGAGGAGGCGCTGGGGATCTTCAGGGGGTCACGCGGGGCCTCGGCCTTGGCCTTGGCCATCTCCTCGCCCAGCTCCTGCAGCCGGTTGCGTCCCATGGACTCGCGCACCTGCGGGAACCACTCCTTCTCCTCCTCCTCGACGTGGTGGCGGACGTTCTCCATGAGCACCGTCATCTTGGCGTCGTAGCGCTCGTCGGCCGGGTCGAGGTCCTTCAGCTCCGACAACATCCAGACGACGACGTGGTGCTCCTCGACGCTCTCCAGGATGTGGTCGGTGGTGTCGGGGGCGCCCGAGCGGGCGGCCGGGTAGAAGATCTTCTCCTCGATGTAGGTGTGCGCGGTCAGCTCCTCGATGACCTGCGCGACGATCTTCTGCTTGGTCTTGTGGGCGTCCTGGCCCGCCTTCTCGAACTCCTTGAACAGCTTCTCCACGGTCTTGTGGTCCTCTTTGAGCAGCACGATCGCGTCCATGGACGGCCTCCCTGGGGTCGGGACGCCCGGCGGGACGAGGGATGCCGGGCGTCGGGTCCGCCCCAGGTACCCCGAGGTCAGGCGCTCACACCCGGCGCCCTCAGTGACGTTCCTGACGGGGCAGCACCACGTGGTTGACGATCACCTGGACGGCGGCGGCGACCGGGATGGCCAGCAGGGCGCCCACCACGCCGAGCAGGGCGCCGCCGATGAGGGCGGCCACGATCGTGGCGGCGGCCGGCACGTCCACGGACGACTTCATCACCTTGGGCGCGATCAGGTAGTTCTCGATCTGCTGGTAGACGACGAAGAAGATCAGGGTGGCGATGGCCACCGGGAGCGAGGCGAACAGCGCGACCAGCGTGGCGATGCCCGCGCCGATGAACGCGCCGATGAGCGGGATGAGGTCGGTGAGGGCCACGATGATCGCCAGGGCCAGCGCGTACGGCACGCCCGCGATCGACAGGAAGACGAACGTGGTCACGCCCGCGATCAGCGAGATGATCAGGTTTCCGGCCACGTAGCCGCCGACCCGGTTGAGAATCTCGTCGCCGAGCAGCCGGGCCCGGTCCCTGCGGCTCCTCGGGATCAGCCGGTAGCCGGTGCGCGTGATGGAGCGCAGCGCGCCCAGGAAGTACAGGGTGAGGATGAGCACGGTCAGCGTGGAGAACACGGCGCTGACCACGATCGAGGCGATGCCGAGCAGCCCGCCGAACACCTGCCGGCCGAGGTCGCCGCTGGTCAGGTACGTCTGCAGCCGTTCCAGGAGCTGGTAGCGCTGGTCCAGGTCGCGGATCTGCGGGTTGTTCTGCAACTGCTGGATGTAGGCGGGCAGCTGCTCGGCGAACTGTCCCGCCTGCTCCGACAGCGCCGGGATGATCGCCATGGCGAACCCGGCGAACAGCACGATCACCGCCGTGAACACCGCGGTGATCGCCGCCCAGCGCGGCAGGCCGTGCTCCTCCAGCCATCGCACGGCGGGATCCAGGCCGACGGCCAGGAACAACGACACGATGATCAGCAGGAGCATCGAGGCGCTGGCGGTGAGCGCCTGGACCAGCAGCCAGGCGGTCAGCACGCCGAGCGCGGCGGTGAACCCGAAGACGAAGGGCGTGCTGCCGAACGGCCGTCCGGGCCTGCCGAAGGGCAGCCCCGTCGTCTCCGGGCGGGGGCCGGCGGCGTGGCCGTCGCGGGCGGCCGCGGACGCCGCGCCGGGTTCGCCCGGCGGGGCGGCGGAAGTGAACTGATCACCAGACATGGGGGCTCCTGAACCTGAGAAACCCCCTTCTCTGCCCGGCCGCGGCGAGGTCTATCGTCGCCGCCGCCCCTCGTGTCCCGGACGCGGCCGCCGGGCTGCGCGCGCCCGGCGATCAGGCCGCTGACCTGCGCCGTTTCGCCGTACCTGGCAGGGGGTAGGCCGCACATCCCGGGGGCGGCGGGCTCACCGGCCGGCCGGTGTCCCCGTCGCGGGGGCCGGGCAGGACACGAGCCAAGGAAGAACGGCATGGGGGAACCGCAGCAGGTGCAGGTCGAGATCCTCGACCAGGTCGCCATCGAGGACCTGATCGGGAAGGTGGAGGACGTCGCCAGGCAGCCGGGCGCGGCCGACCGGGTGGCCCGGTGGCGGGCCGAGCACGGCGCCGAGCACGCCACGCCGCAGGCCCGCTCGTTCGTCGTCGTGGGCCCGACGTTGATGTTCCTGCACCCGTGCCCCGACGGCGTCGTCCTGCCGTTCGCCGCGTACCCGGACGGGACGGTGAAGGTCTACACCGATCCCGAGCACGCCGGGCTGAGCTTCTACCGCGACTCCGGCGGGTAGGCGGGTCCGGCATGGGGGCCGGTCAAGGGGGTACATCGTGGTTGCGGTCAACCCCCCGCAGGCGGCGCTCGTGCGAGCGGGCCCGCGCTGTGGCCTCGTCACCGGCCTCACACCACACGAAGGCGCGAACATGAGGACATCACCACGGGGCCCGCGAGCGCTGCTGCTGCCCTTCCTGTCGGCCCTGTGCGTGCTGGCGCTGCTGCCGGCCTGCAACCCGGGGCAGCGGGAGTCGCCCCTTCCGCAGGGCACGGCCCGTGAGGGGCTGGTCGACGGGCAGGTGGGGGCGATGCGGCTGTTGCACGTCCACATCCTGGCCCCGTCCGTGGAACAGCAGAAGCCGGGCGACGACCTCGGCCTCTACCTGACGCTGGTCAACGAGAGCGACCAGCCCCAGAAGCTCGACGGCGTCAGCACCGTGCACGCCAGGAAGGTCGTCTACCGGGCGGGGCCGGGGGCGGCGCAGGAGGAGGTCAACGTGACCGTCCCGGCCCGCTCGACCGTCTCGCTGCAGGAGGGGCAGAGCCGTCCGCACCTGGAGATCCTCGACATCGACCGCCCGCTCGGGGCCACGCCGATCGACGTCACCTTCCGCCTGACCACCGGCACGACCACCCTGCGCATCCCGGTGCTGCCGCTGGAGCGGGGCGCCGGCACCCCCGTCCCGGGCCACAGCTGAGGCCACCGGAAGCGCGGACGGACGGCGGTCAGGAATCGAGAAGCGTCGTCCGGGCCGGCGGAACTAGCGTGACCGGCATGGACATCACCATCCACTCCAGCTACCTGCCCCACGACGACCCGGACGCCTCCCTCGCCTTCTACCGCGACGCCCTCGGCTTCGAGGTGCGCGGCGACGTCGGCTACGACGGGAAACGCTGGATCACGGTCGGCCCCGCGGGCCAGCCCGGCACGTCGATCGTGCTCCAGCCGCCGGTCCCCGACGGCTGCGGCATCACCGAGGACGAGCGCCGCACCATCGTCGAGATGATGGCCAAGGGCACCTTCGCCGGCATCAACCTGTCGACCGACGACCTCGACGCCGTCTTCGACCGGCTGGCGGCGAACGGCGCGGAGATCGTCCAGGAGCCGGCCGAGCAGCCGTACGGGGTGCGCGACTGCGCCGTGCGGGATCCGGCGGGCAACCTGATCCGCATCAACCAGCGGCTCTGAGCAGGGCAAGGTCAGGGGCGGGCCGGGTCGAGGAACCGGCGCGCGCCGCGCAGCCTGGTGCGCAGCAGCCGCTGGGTGGCGGCGCAGTCGAGGCGCACGTCGAGCGGGCCGGGCACGCCCGAGTCCGCGCGCCGGCCCGCCGGGAGCCGGGCCGGGTCGAGCCCGTCGCGGCGGGCGACGAGCAGGCCCAGCTCGTACCGGCTCACCGCGTCGGCCCCGGCGACGTGGCGGACGCCGGGCGGGCCTGCGGCGGCCAGCTCCAGCAGGGCCGCCGCGAGGTCGGCGACGTGCACCGGGCATCGCACGTCGTCGGTGAACAGCACGCCCTGCGTCGTGCCGGTGGCCAGGGCGTGCACCAGCGCCTCGTGCGACGAGCCGCCGTCGCCGATGATCAGCGACGTCCTGGCGATCACCGCGTCCGGGGCGACCGCGGCCACGACGGTCTCGGCGGCCGCCTTGGCCGCGCCGTACGGGGTGATCGGGTCGGGGAGGCACGTCTCGTCGTAGCGGATGGCGGCCCCGGAGAAGACCGTGTCGCTGGAGACGTGCACCAGGCGGCTGCCCGCCGCGGCGGCGGTCAGGGCGACGTTCGCGGCGCCGGTGGCCGTGGTCGCCCAGTCGTGCTGCCGGAAGGCGGCGTTCACGACCGCATCCGGCCGGACCGCGGCGACCAGCTCCTCGACGTCGGCGCGCCGGCGCACGTCGAGCGGCGACCAGGTGACGCCGGCCGCCTCCCCCGGGCGGGTGTGGCAGGTCGCGGTCACCTCGTGCCCGGCCGCCGCGCCCTGCCGGACGAGCTCGGCGCCCAGGAAGCCGCTGCCGCCGACGACGAGCAGCCTCATGCGGACGTGCCGCCGACGTAGGCCGCCAGGTGCTGGCCGGTCAGGGTGGAGCGGGCGGCGACGAGGTCGGCGGGGGTGCCCTCGAAGACGACCCGGCCGCCGTCGTGACCGGCTCCGGGGCCGAGGTCGACGATCCAGTCGGCGTGCGCCATGACCGCCTGGTGGTGCTCGATGACGATCACCGACTTGCCGCCGTCGACCAGCCGGTCGAGCAGGCCGAGCAGCTGCTCGACGTCGGCGAGGTGCAGGCCGGTGGTGGGCTCGTCGAGCACGTAGACGTCGCCGCTCTTCTCGGCCATCTGGGTGGCCAGCTTGAGCCGCTGCCGCTCGCCGCCGGACAGCGTGGTGAGCGGCTGGCCGAGGCTGAGGTAGCCGAGTCCGACGTCGGCGAGCCGGCCCAGGATGGCGTGCGCGGCCGGGGTGCGCGCCTCGCCCGCGCCGAAGAACTCCTCGGCCTCGGTCACCGGCATCGCCAGCACCTCGCTGATGTTCCGGCCGCCCAGGCGGTACTCCAGCACCTCGGCCTGGAAGCGCCTGCCCTCGCACTCGTCGCAGACGGTGGCGACGCCGGCCATCACGCCCAGGTCGGTGTAGAGGACGCCGGCGCCGTTGCAGTTGGGGCAGGCGCCCTCGGAGTTGGCGCTGAACAGGGCCGGCTTGACGCCGTTGGCCTTGGCGAACGCCTTGCGGATGGGGTCGAGCAGGCCGGTGTAGGTCGCCGGGTTGCTCCGCCGCGAGCCGCGGATCGGGCTCTGGTCGATCGACACCACGCCCGCGCCGGCCGGTATGGACCCGTGCACGAGCGAGCTCTTGCCGGAGCCGGCCACGCCGGTGACGACGACCAGCACCCCGAGCGGGATGTCGACGTCCACGTCACGGAGATTGTGCTTGTTCGCCCCGCGGATCTCCAGGGCGCCGGTGGGCTTGCGCACGTCGTCCTTCAGGCGGGCCCGGTCGTCGAGGTGGCGGCCGGTGACGGTGCCGCTGGCCCGCAGCCCCTCGACGGTGCCCTCGAAGCAGACCGTGCCGCCCTCCGTGCCGGCGCCGGGGCCGAGGTCCACGACGTGGTCGGCGATGGCGATGGCCTCCGGCTTGTGCTCGACGACGAGCACCGTGTTGCCCTTGTCGCGCAGCCTGACCAGCAGGCCGTTCATCCGCTGGATGTCGTGGGGGTGCAGGCCGATGGTGGGCTCGTCGAAGACGTAGGTGGTGTCGGTGAGCGAGGAGCCGAGGTGGCGGATCATCTTGACGCGCTGCGCCTCGCCGCCCGACAGCGTGCCGGCCGGCCGGTCGAGCGACAGGTAGCCCAGCCCGATCTCGACGAAGGAGTCGAGCGTACGGCCCAGCGTGGTCAGCAGCGGCGCCACGGACGGCTGGTCGAGGCCGCGGATCCACTCGGCCAGGTCGGTGATCTGCATCCGGCACGCGTCGGCGATGCTGACGCCGTCGATCTTCGAGGACCGGGCCTCCGGGCTGAGCCGGGTGCCGTCGCACTCGGGGCAGGTGGTGAAGGTGACCGCCCGCTCGACGAAGGCGCGGATGTGCGGCTGCATGCCCTCCTTGTCCTTCGACAGGAAGGTCTTCTGGATCTTCGGGATCAGGCCCTCGTAGGTGAGGTTGACGCCCTCGACCTTGACCTTGGTCGGCTCCCGGTGGAGGAAGTCCCGCATCTCCTGCTCGGTGAAGTCGCGGATCGGCTTGTGGGGGTCGAGCAGCCCCGACTCGGCGTAGACGCGCACGGTCCAGAAGCTGTCGGACTTCCAGCCGGGGATGGTGAAGGCGCCGTCGGCCAGCGACTTGGAGTCGTCGTAGAGCTGGGTGAGGTCGATGTCGGAGACCGTGCCGCGGCCCTCGCAGTTGGGGCACATGCCGCCCAGGCGGGTGAAGCTCTGCCGGACCGTCTTGCTGGAGCCGCGCTCGACGGTGATCGCGCCGGTGGCGCGGACCGAGGGCACGTTGAAGGAGTAGGCGTTGGGCGAGCCGATGTGCGGCCGGCCGAGCCGGCTGAACAGGATGCGCAGCATGGCGTTGGCGTCGGTGGCGGTGCCGACGGTGGAGCGGGGGTCGGCGCCCATCCGCTGCTGGTCGACGATGATCGCGGTGGTCAGCCCCTCCAGGACGTCGACCTCGGGCCGCGCCAGCGTCGGCATGAACCCCTGGACGAACGTGCTGTAGGTCTCGTTGATCAGCCGCTGCGACTCGGCGGCGATGGTGGCGAACACCAGCGAGCTCTTGCCCGAGCCGGACACGCCGGTGAACACCGTCAGCCGGCGCTTGGGGATCTCGACGCTGATGTCCTTGAGGTTGTTCTCGCGCGCGCCGTGGACGCGGATCAGATCGTGGCTGTCGGCGATCTGCCGCTCGGGCGGCGTGTGCGTGCTCATCGTCTCTCCATCTCTCGCGCGGGCCCCCGTAGGCGTCGCCGGGCCGAATCCGGCCGGCCACGAGGGTACGGCCTCACGTTAGTGCCGGTCGCGGGGTGGATGCTTCTCCGATCCTGACCGGACGGGCGCCAGCCCCCGCGCCAGCACGTCGAACGCCAGGTCGAGCGCCGCGACGTGGTCGGGAAGCACGTCGGCGGCCCGTTCCCCGGCCAGCTGGCGGGCCGCGGTGGCCAGGAAGGCCGAGCGGAAGGCGCCGACGAGCAGCGCGGCGGTCAACCGGCCGGGCAGCCCCTCGCCGGACTCGTCGATCAGGGCCGCGAGCACGGCCTCCAGCTCGTCGGCGATCTCCCTGGCGCGCGCCCGCAGCGCCGCGGAGCCGGCCACCACCCGGAAGAAGTGCACGAACCGGTCGTCGACCCCGCCGAGCGGGTGGCCCTCGCGCGCGTGCCGGACGAGCATGTCGCGCAGCGCGGACAGCACCGGCTCGCCCGCCCGGCGACCCCGGACGGTGTCGGTGACCAGGTCGACCAGCTCGGGGACGCGGTCGAAGAAGATGTCCTCCTTGCGGGGGAAGTAGTTGAACACCGTCACCTTGGAGACGTCCGCCGCCTCGGCGATCTCGCCGATGGTCACCTCGTCGAAGCCGCGTTCGTAGAACAACATCGAGCCGTGGTCGGAGATGCGCCTGCGGGTCTCGGCCTTCTTGCGTTCGCGGAGCGATGGAGTCTCTTTCACGAAAAAAGTGTATCGCACTTAAAATTTAGTCGGGTATAGTTTTCGGCATGGACTACGACGTGATCATTTCCGGTGGCGGCCCCGTCGGCCTGATGCTCGCCTGCGAGCTGCGGCTGCACGACGTGCGCGTGGCGGTGCTGGAGCGGCTGACCGACATCGACCAGACGGTCAAGGCCGGCTCGGTCAACACGCCCACCGCCGAGGCCTTCTACCGGCGCGGGCTGCTCCCGGTGCTGGAGGAGGCCCAGGCCGAGACCATGAAGGCCTTCCAGGCGTTCATGGCCCAGCGGGGCGGCGCGGCGGCGGCCGGGCAGCCCAAGATGTCCGCCTTCGCCGGGCATTTCGCCGGGCTGTGGCTGCTGACCGACCGGGTGGACGAGAGCGACCCCGACTTCGCCGACCGCGGGCCGGCCGCCCGCCTGAGCGGCATCCGTCAGCAGGACATCGAGCGGGTGCTCGGCGAACGGGCCGCCGAGCTCGGCGCGGACGTGCTGCGCGGCGTGGAGCTGACCGGCTTCGAGCCCTCCGCCGACGGGGTCGTCGTGCGGGCGGGCGAGCGGGAGTTCCGCTGCGGCTGGCTGGTGGGCTGCGACGGCGGCCGCAGCACCGTGCGCCGCCTGGCCGGCTTCGACTTCCCCGGCACGCCTCCGCAGATCACCGGCCACCAGGCCGTCGTGACGATGGAGGGCGCCGAAGGGCTCGGCACCGGCTGGACGCACACCGACACCGGCACCTACGCCAACGGGCCGACCCCCGGCCGCATCCTGACCGTGGAGTTCGACGGGCCGCCGGAGGACCGCACCGCGCCGGTCACCGCCGAGGAGCTGCAGGCCAGCCTGCGGGCCGTCTCCGGCGTGGACGTCACCATCACCGGCGTCAGGACGGCCACCCGCTTCACCGACAACGCCCGCCAGGCCACCACCTACCGGCTCGGCCGGGTCCTGCTGGCCGGCGACGCGGCGCACGTCCACTCGCCCTTCGGCGGTCAGGGGCTCAACCTGGGCATCGGCGACGCCGTCAACCTCGGCTGGAAGCTGGCCGCCGTCGTCCGGGGCCGCTCGCCCGAGGCGCTGCTGGACACCTACACCGCCGAGCGCCACCCCATCGGCGCGTGGGTGCTCGACTGGACCCGCGCCCAGGTGGAGCTCATGCGGCCCGAGGCCCGCTCCCGGGCGCTGCGGGCCGTCGTGTCCGACCTGATCGACACCACCGCGGGCACCACGTACTTCGTCAAGCGGCTCTCCGGCGTCTGGCACCGCTACGAGCTGCCCGGCGGCCACCCGCTGGTCGGCCGGAGCGTCCCCGACCTGGAGCTGGCCGACGGCACCCGGGTCGGCGACCACCTGCACGAGGGGCGCGGGCTGCTGCTGGACCTCGGGGCCGGTCTGGCGGCCGACCCGCGGGTGCCGGTGCTGGCGGCCAAGCCGGTGGACGTCCGCGACTTCGGCGGCCTGCTGGTCCGGCCGGACGGCGTCGTCGCCTGGGCCGGCGACGCGCCGGACGCCGCGCTGGAGGAGGCGCTGGCCGCCTGGTTCTGACGGCGCCCTACTCGCCGGCCGCCCAGTCCTGGTACGTGGTCCGGCCCAGCGTGGCGTCGTCGCCGGGCACCAGCGAGCGCTCGGTCAGCTCGCTGCCGAAGTAGCGGGCGTGCTCGTCGGTGACCACCTCGCGCGGGTCGCCGAGGCCGGCCAGCGCGTCGCGGAAGAACTCGTCCATCCGGTACTGCTCGGGGCCGGCGACCTCGGTCCTGCCGTTCAGGGGCGTCCCGAGCGCGACCCGGGCGAGCGCCGCCGCGACGTCGTCGCCCGCGACGGGCCGGAACAGCACGGGCGCGATGCGCACCGCGCCGCCCGCGGCCGACTCGTCGGCGATGCCCCGCACGAACTCGAAGAACTGCGTCGCGTGCACCAGCGAGTACGGCAGGCCCGACTTCTCGATCAGCCGCTCCTGGGCGATCTTCGCGGCGAAGTAGCCGTTGTCGGGCATGCGCTCGGTGCCCACGACCGACAGCGCGACGTGGTGGCCGACGCCCGCCGCCGCCCCGGCGGCCAGCAGGTTGCGGGTGGAGGTCTCGAAGAACTCCAGCACCGCGCTCCGCTCGAACGACGGCGAGTTGGAGACGTCCACCACGACCCGCGCCCCCTCCAGGGCCTCGGCCAGCCCCTCCTCCGTGAGGGTGTCGACGCCGGTGCTCGGGGACGCGGCGACCGCCTCGTGCCCCTCTCCGGCCAGCCTGCGCACGAGCTTCGACCCGATCAGGCCGGTCCCGCCGACCACGACAACCTTCATGACGACCTCCCTCATCGCCCGGGGCACCTCGTGTGCCGTCCGGTCGCCGGCTGATGTCATGTCCAGCCGGCGGCCCGGCGGCACCCGTCGTGACGCCTCCATTACCCGGCGATGTCCTGTCATGTCCGTACGGCCGGGGCGGCCAGGAGGGCGGCCCGCGCCCGCGGTCAGTCCTGCGCGGGCGGCAGCACCCCGGCGACCAGGGCGCGCAGGGTGGCCAGGGCCGCGCCGGCGTCGACGCGCTCGGGGGCGACCAGCCACTGCTGGTGGATGCCGATGCCGGCGCCGATGAGCGCGACGGCCAGCGGCTCCACCGACAGGCCCGGCGGCAGCGGCAGGCGTTCGAGCCAGCGCCTGCAGTGGTCGCGCAGCGTGTCGTGGATCTCGACGTAGCGGTCGCGGATGGGCGAGCCAGGTTCCAGCGCCTCGACCAGCAGGGTGACGAACAGCTTGGTGGTCGGCAGGGCGAACATCGCGCCGACGCCCTGGTCGAACGGCCCGAAGTCCGGCTCGCCCTCGGGTGCGTCGGTGAGGCCGTCGCGCACCCTGGCCACCGACCGTTCGAGCACGGCCAGCAGCAGGCCCTCCTTGCCGCCGAAGTGCCACGGAATGGACCCGCGGCTGATGCCCGACCGGGCGGCCACGTCGTGGAACGTGGTCTGCCGGTAGCCCTTCTCGGCGAACAGCTCGGCCGCCGCGTTGAGGATGAGCTCGCGGCTCTCGTTGCTGGTCTGTTCCCGTCGCGTTGTCACGCCACCTCCTCTGTGCTATCAATCGTATTCTATGTTGACCAACACAGAGGAGACTCCCGTGCACGTCGCCATGATCGCCACGCACTACCCGCACGCCGCACACCGGGAGGAGTTCGTCGAGCGGGTGCGCAAGGTGGCCGAGGCGTTCCGGAGCACGCCCGGCTGCCTGTCGGCGGAGTGCTGGCTGTCGGCGGAGGCGGTGGTGTCCATCGTGCGCTGGGAGTCGGACGAGGCGTTCGCCGCGTCGCTGGCCGCGCTCGGCGCCGCCGACCTCGACGTGGCCTTCGACGAGCGCGAGGCCCGGCCGCGCGAGATCGTCCGGCTGGCCGCCGCCTGAGGTCAGTAGCCCGAGGGACGGACCAGCCCCGTCTCGTACGCGAAGACCGCCGCCTGGGTGCGGTCGCGCAGCCCGAGCTTGACCAGGATCCGGCTCACGTGGGTCTTGACCGTCTGCTCGGCGATCACCAGGCGCTCGGCGATCTCGGCGTTCGACAGGCCCTGCGCGATCAGCGCCAGCACCTCGGTCTCGCGCTCGGTCAGGTCGCCCACGCGCTCCTTGAGCGGCGCCCGCGGCGCGCGGCTCACCCGGGCGAACTCGGCGATCAGGCGCTTGGTGACGTTCGGGGCCAGCAGCGCTTCGCCGGTCGCCACCACCCGCACCGCGTGGGCCAGCTCGGCCGCCGAGGCGTCCTTGAGCAGGAAGCCGGACGCCCCGGCGCGCAGCGCCTCGTAGACGTAGTCGTCGAGGTCGAACGTGGTCAGCACGAGCACCTTCGCCGACGCGTCCGGACGGGCGGCGATCCGGCGGGTGGCCTCGATGCCGCCGAGCTCGGGCATGCGCACGTCCATGAGGACGACGTCGGGGTCCAGCTCGGCGACCTTGGCGACGGCGTCGAGCCCGTTGACCGCCTGGCCCACGACCTCGATGCCGGGCTCGGCGTTGAGCAGCACGGTGAAGCCCTGGCGGACCATGACCTGGTCGTCGGCGATGAGCACGCGGATGCTCGTCATGAGGTGGCCTGAACGCCTTTCTCCGAGTCGACCGGCAGGAACACGCTGACCTCGTAGCCGCCGTCCGGCGTGGGCCCGGCGACGAGGTCGCCGCCCAGCATGGCGGCGCGCTCGCGCATGCCGAGCAGCCCGTGCCCGGCGCCCGGCGAGGGCCGCGCCGGCCTGGCGGGCGGCTCGTTGACGACCCGGATCGCCAGGGCGCCGGGCCGGTACGTCAGCCGGACCGCCACCGCCGCGCCGGGGGCGTGCCGCATGGCGTTGCTGAGCGCCTCCTGCACGATCCGGTACGCCGACAGCTCCACCCCCGGCGACAGCGGGCGCGCCTGCCCGGCGATCTCGGCGGTGAGCGTGACGCCCGCGCCGCGCACGTTGGCCAGCAGCTCCTCCAGCCGGTCGAGCGTGGGCTGCGGCGCGTCGGCCGGCTGGTCCTGCGCGCGCAGCACGCCCAGGACCCGGCGCAGCTCGGTCAGCGCCTCGACGGCGTTCTCCCGGATGCCGGCCAGGTTCTCCCTCAGCTCCTGCGGCGGGTCGTCCACCAGGTGCGGCGCGACCTGGGCCTGGATGGAGATCACCGACATGTGGTGGGCGACGACGTCGTGCAGCTCGCGGGCGATCCTGCTGCGCTCCTCCAGCAGCGTGCGGCGGGCCCGTTCCTCGGCCGTCAGCTCCTCCTGGGCCTCCAGCCGGGTACGGGTCGTCCTCAGCTGGCGCACCCCGGCCCCGACGGCGACCGCGACCGCGTCGGCCAGCAGGGCGGTGGCGCCCAGCCCGCCCCCGTTGGCCTCCGGCATGAGCACCACGATCACCACCACGGTCAGCGTGGTGATCGCCAGCGCCTTGACGGCGACAC
Source organism: Nonomuraea sp. NPDC004702 (assembly GCF_053601695.1). Taxonomy (NCBI): domain Bacteria; kingdom Bacillati; phylum Actinomycetota; class Actinomycetes; order Streptosporangiales; family Streptosporangiaceae; genus Nonomuraea; species Nonomuraea sp. NPDC004702. Next base: position 35,913 of record NZ_JBSGCE010000059.1, on the reverse strand, counting down.
CCGGGCGTACCCGCAGTGCCAGCAGGAACAGCACGCCGGCCTGCAGGGCGACGCCCGAGCCCGTCCACGGGAAGGCGGTCGGGTCGGCGTGCGGGAAGGGCCGCCGCTCGAACGTCTCGGGATGCACCGTCCAGGGGAGGCTCAGGTGCTCCGACACGTACACCATGCCCGACCGCGCCCCGGCGACCATGAGGACGATCGTCGCCCACCAGGCGGCCAGCGGGCGCCACATCGCCAGCACCATGGCCGCCGCCATGGCCATGGCCAGCAGCGGGACGGTCGGGTCGATGCCCTCCCCGCCCGGGTACAGGCCCATGGCCAGCGCGTACAGGGCGACGGCGACGTGCGGAAGCCGGGACAGGGCGCGCGGGCCGCCCATCCGCGGCAGGGGGTCGGGGGCCATGGTCCCCAGGTCCGCGCCCAGCGTGGCGAGGGCCTTGCGCAGCCTGCTCATCCGCCCTCGCCCACGTTCGTTCTGTCCTGGCTTGCACCCTTGGTCCAGCTTACGGGTGAGCCGGTCACGATCCGCGCGAGGTTCGCCAGCGCCGTCGATCCGGCCGCCAGGTAGTCGCTGTGGCCGCCGCCGCCCGCGTCGAACACCCGCGCCCCGAACCCGGGCGCGACCGGGTCCGCGCCCAGCCCCAGGGTGCCGGACGGCAGCTCGACGGACACGTGCGGCAGCCGGCCGACCCAGTCCCCGGCCGTGCGCGCGGCCCACACCGGCGTCCGGCTGCGCAGCGCCGCGGCGTCGGCCACGCCCGCCCCGGGACTGTCGAACAGGACGAGGGCGGCCACGTCCAGCCCCGGCGCGGCCCGGCCGCACACCGCCGAGCCGTAGGAGTGGCACAGCAGCGAGACGCGCGCGCCCGGGCGGAGGGCGCGCAGCTCGTCCAGGAAGGCGCGCAGGGCGGGGGCGGCCCGGTCGGCGCGGTCGAGGGTCAGCGCCTGGAGGCTCACGCTGCTCGGGGTGGCGTACCCGAGCCAGGCGAGCACGGCCGACCGGTCGCCCAGCGCGGCGCTCAGGCGCATCGAGCCGCCGCGCAGCAGGCCGTACTTGTCGAGGGTGATGCCCGCGCCCGGGACCAGCACGGCGATCCGGGCGGCGGTGGCCAGGTCGCCGAACACCTCGACGGCCCGGCCGGCGTCGCGGCCGTCGAAGGACAGGAACCGGCGGGCGGGGTCGGCCATCTCGCGCAGGGCGGCGGCCCGGCGCCGGTGGCCGTGCCGGACGGCGTCGCGCCCGGCCGCCAGGATCGCCGCGCGCCCGGCGGCGTACCGCCCGGCGAGCCCGGACGGCGGCGCGACGCCGGGGACGGGCGCCGGCACCTCCCCCGACACGCACGCCGCCGGGCCCGCCACCGAGGCGGCGACGAGCGTGGCGAGCAGGAGGCGGCGGCCGCGGTTGCCCATGGGAACCCTTCCGACGGGGGGACGGTTCCCCCGACGCTACGGATCGCCCCCGGCCGCGCGCCTCCCGCTGCGGAGCTCACTTCCCGCGTAGCTCCCAGGTACTACGGGACGTACGCCAGCCCTCCCTCCAGGTCCTACGGAACGTGCGTCAGCCCTGTCCCAGGTCCTGCGGGCCGTGCGTCACGCCCTCTCCGGGCAGGTGCAGACGGCGGCCCCGCCAGCGGGCGCGCAGCCAGCGGTCGTGGCCGGCCACCACGACCGCGCCGGGGCCGTCCGCGGCCAGGGCGGCCTCCAGCTCGTCGGCCAGGACCGGCGACAGGTGGTTGGTGGGCTCGTCGAGCAGCAGCACGTCGGGAGGGTCGGCGATCAGCAGCGCCAGCGCGAGTCGGCGGCGCTGGCCGACGGACAGCTCCCCCACGCGCAGGTTCGCGTCGCGGGCGCGGATCAGGCCGAGCGAGCGCAGCGGCACGGCCTCGGCGCGCTCCGGCCCGAGGGCCTGCTCGTAGGTCTCCCGCACCGTGCGGCCGGGGTGCTCGAACATCGTGTCCTGGGGCAGCAGGCCGACAGTCAGCCCCGGTCGCCGCCGTACCTGCCCGGCCGGCTCCAGGTCGCCGGACAGGACCGCGAGGAGGGTGGACTTGCCCGCGCCGTTCGGGCCGGTGACCAGCAAGCGGTCCCCCTCCCGCAGGTCGAGCCGGTCGAGCGCGAGCCGCCCCGCCACCCGGACGTCCCGCGCCGACACCAACGACCCGCCACCCCGGCCCGCCGCGCCGCCCCGGTCCCCCTCCGGGCCTTCGGGGGGAGGGAGGGGGGCGGTGAGGCGGGGGCGCAGGCGCAGTGGGGGCGGCGGGGCGGGGACCTGGTCGCGTTCCAGCTCGGCGAGCCGGCGCGCGGCCTCGCGCACCCGCCGGGAGATCTGCTGCTGCACCCGCCCGGCGCGGTGGCCGTAGCCCATCTTCTCGTTGTCGCGGCGCAACCCGTCCTGCGCCACCCGCCGCGCGGTCACCGCGACGGCGCGGCGCAGCTCGTCCAGTTCCTCCTGCTCGGCCGCGTGTCGCCGCTCCCAGCGTTCGCGCTCGGCGCGTTTCCCGGTCAGGTACGCGCTGTAACCGCCGCCGTACCGGACGGGGCCGTCCACGGCGGGGTCGAGGTCGAGCAGGTCCGTGCAGACCGCGTCGAGGAAGGCCCGGTCGTGGCTGGCCACGACGACCACGCCGGTCATGCCACGCAATTCCTCCTCCACGAAGACGGCGGCGTCGTCGTCGAGGTGGTTGGTGGGCTCGTCGAGCAGGAGCGCGGCGGGCCGCCTGATCAGCAGCGCCGCCAGGGCGAGCCGGCCGCGCTGCCCGCCGGACAACGAGCCGAGCGCCCGCGTCCCCGGCACGCCGCCCAGGCCCAGCCGGTCGAGGACGATCTCCGCCCGCCGGTCGGCGTCCCAGGACTCGTGCTGCTGCGCCTGGTCGAGCCGGGCCCCGTACGCTTCGAGCAGCGCGGCATCCTCCGGCGACCCGGCCAGCTCGCGGCTGAGCCGGTCGAGCTCGGCCAGGTCCGTGCGCGCCTCGCGCAGGGCGTCGTCGAGCACGTCGGCGAGCGTGTCCTCAGCCGCGAACGGCAGCTCCTGGTGCAGGAAGCCCAGGTCGGCGGGGCGTACGACGGTCCCGGAGTCGGGCTCGTCCACGCCGGCCAGGAGGCGCAGCAGCGTGGACTTGCCCGCGCCGTTCTCGCCGATGAGCCCGATCCGGCGGCCGGGGGCGGCGGTGAGCGAGAGGCCGTCGAGCACGCGCCGCGTGCCCAGCGTCCGGACGAGATCGTGGGCCAGCAGGACGTCGCCGGTGGGCGGGCAGGGGTTGGAGAGCATGTGAACCTCGGAGGAGGACGCGGGCGCGCCGAAGCCGCCCGGTGAAGGGGACAGGGTTTCGGGGAACGACGAAAAGGCCCACGTCGGCGGCGCTCACGCGCGCACGCCGGGGCCGATCACCCTCCGGTGTCACCCGGAGATGTCGTCGTCACCTGCCATGTCCGGTCTCCTGGCCGTAGATCACAAACGTTCCCACCGTAGCCTACGTGCCGCACCCCGCGGACGGGCCCAGGACGGCCCGGACGCCCGGGGTGACCGCCGCGCGGAAGGCGGCGTCGAGCTCGGCGGGCGAGGCGGCGGTCACGCCGTCCAGCCAGGCCCGCATCAGCCCCATGAACGCCCCCACCACGCACACCACCAGCAGGTCGAGCCCGGCCTGCTCCCGCGCGCCCGCCGCCAGCAGGTCGGCCCTGACCAGGTCGGCGACCACCCGCTCGCCCCGGGCGTACACCGGCCCGCCGCCGCGCCGTCCGAGCAGCGCGCGCACCAGCCGTTCCTGCTCGCGGACGTGCTCGAACATCGGCAGGCTGAACGCGAACAACTCCCCCGGCGCGCCGCCGCCCGGCGGACGCCGCAGGAACGCCAGCTCGGCCAGGTTGCTGAGCAGCACCTCCTGCTTGCCGGAGAAGTGGGCGTAGAACGTGGAGCGGCCGACGTCGGCCCGCTCGATGATGTCGGTGACGGTCACCGCCTCGTAGCCCTTCTCCAGGATCAGCGACACCAGCGCCTCCCGGACCTGTCGCCGCGTGCGCCGCACCCGCCGGTCTCCGGACACCTTCCCCCTCCCTGTGCGCTACCGGACGCCACGGCCGATCTGCTCGTTGACCCGCGTCCCGTATGAACACATCATTCATTACCGAACAGGTTGTTCGGCAGCTGACTGGAGGAACCGCCATGCTGGGAAGGCTTCTGCACCACCACGAAGAGCACGCCGAGTCCGGCGGCACCATCGACTACCCGCGCCGGTACGAGCTGCTCAGCGCGGTCGCGTTCCTCGGCGGGCGCCGGGCCGCGTTCACCCGCCTGGCCGCCGCCGCCGGGCCGCGCGCCGGTGACCGCGTGCTCGACGTCGGCTGCGGCACCGGCTACCTCACCCGGATCATCGCCCCGGTGGTCACCCCGAGCGGCCGGGTGACCGGCCTCGACCCGTCCCCCGAGATGATCGGGTACGCCGCCCGCCGCGCCCCCGCCAACTGCGAGTACGTGGTCGGCGAGGGCCAGGACCTGCCGTTCCCGGACGGCTCGTTCGACCTGGTCGTCTCCAGCTTCGCGGTGCACCACATGCCCGTGGCGGCCAGGCCGGAGGCGCTGCGCCAGATGTTCCGCGTGCTGCGTCCGGGCGGGCGGCTGCTCGTGGCCGAGTTCCGGCCGCCGACCGGCCCGCTGGCCCGCCGCGTCGTCGGCGCGCTGGCCGGTCCCGCGATGCGCCACGACCTGCGCGCCCTGCTCGGCACGCTGATCCCGGGCGCGGGGTTCCGGGTGGAGGCCGAAGGCGACCTGCCGCACGCGCTGTTCCACATCCTCGCCACCCGTCCGTAGCCGCGTGCCCTGTTCCACGTCGGAGGCAACCCCTACCCGTCTGTAGGCCGTCGTTACGGCGTGAGCACGATCTTGCCGTGGGTGTGCCGACGTTCCAGCTCGCCGAAGGCGTCCCGGACCCGCTCCAGCGGGTACACGCGGGCGATCGGCACCTCCAGCTCGCCCCGCGCGGCGAGCCGGGCCAGCTCCCCGACCACGACCGCGCAGGCAGCCGCCCCTTCCCCGTACGTCCGCGCGCCGACCCTGGCCGCGCCCGCCCAGTCGCAGATCGTGTCGATCCGGTCGGGCCGCACGCCCAGCTCGACCGCCAGATCGACGTAGCCGTCCCCGTAGGTGTCGATGAACGCGTCCACCTGCCCGCCGGTGGCCGACCGGATCCGCTCGGCCACGCCCTCCCCGTACGCGACCGGCACCACGCCGTGCCCCCGCAGCCAGGCGTGGTTGGCCTCGCTCGCCAGCCCGACCACCGTCGCGCCCCGCCGCCGCGCGAGCTGCACGGCGATGGACCCGACCCCGCCCGCCGCCCCGGACACCACCACCGTCTCCCCCGGCCCCGGATCGACCGCGAACACCGTGGCGTACGCCGTCGTGCCGGCCACGTACAACGACCCGGCCACCTCCCAGGGCAGCCCCGCGGGCCGCAGGGTCAGCGCCACGTCGTCGGCCACGACGAACTCCGCGTGGCTCGCCCTGCGATGGGTGAAGCCGAGCACCTCGTCGCCCACCGCGAACCCGCGCACCTCCGGACCGGCCGCCACCACCACGCCGGCCAGATCGCTGCCCTGCCCGGACGGGAACGTCGCCGGCCAGCGCCTGTGCCGCGCCCCCTGGCGGATCATCGTCTCGCCGGGCTGGATCCCGGCCGCCCGCACCTCGACCAGCACCTGACCGGGCCCCGGCGCCGGACGCTCGACCTCCTCCACCCGCAGGACGTCGATCCCGCCGTACTCGTGGAACCGCACAGCCTTCATCGCGTGATCACCCTCCTCGTCATGACCGGCCCTTCGCGCGGCCGCAGCCCACCCTGCCGCTCCCGCGCCGGCGCCGAAACGGACCGCTCTTCCCAGGACCGCTCTTCCCAGGACCGCCGATCCCAGGAATCGGCTTGACTTCAAGCGCACTTGAAGCCGCAGGATCCCGCACATGACCAAGAACCAGACGACAGGCCGTACCGGCCAGGAGACCGACGCGCTCATCGCCCTGCTCGACCTCGCGGACCACCTGCCCGGGGCGGCCGAGCTGCGGGCGCGTTCCTACGAGTTGCTCGGCCTCGCGCCGCGGGCGGCGGTGGCCGACGTCGGCTGCGGATCCGGCCGCGCGGCGGCGGAGCTGGCCGGGCTGGGCGCTCGGGCGATCGGCGTCGACCCCGACGAGCGGATGATCGGCGTGGCGGCCGGGCGGTGGCCCGCCGCCGAGTTCCGGGTGGCGGAGGCGTACGCGCTGCCGTTCGCCGACGGCGAGCTGCACGGCTATCGCGCCGAGAAGGTGTACCACGTCCTGGACGACCCGGCCCGCGCCGTGGCCGAGGCGCGGCGGGTGCTCGCGCCCGGCGGGCGGATCGTGCTGCTCGGGCAGGACTGGGACACCATCGTCATCGACTCCGGCGACGCCGCGCTCACCCGCCGGATCGTGCACGCCCGCGCCGACCTCGTCACATCACCCCGCGTCGTCCGCGGCACCCGCAACCTGCTGCTGGACGCCGGCTTCACCGACGTCACCGTCGAGGTGCACACCAGCGTCGTCACCGACGCGACGCTGGTGGCCGTGCTGGCCGACCTGGCGGGGATGGCGCGCTCGGCCGGGGCGGTCAGTGCGGCGGAGGCCGAGGGCTGGCTCGCCGAGCAGCGGGAACGGGCGCGGGCCGGGCGGCTGTTCCTCGCCCTGCCGCTGTTCGTGACCGCGGCCACGCGTTAGGCCCCCAGGGGCAGGGCCGGGGCCGGGGCCGGGTCAGCGGCGGGGCGGGGCGAAGGCGGCGAGCTCGCCGCTCTCGTGCCGTTCGAGCAGGGCCTCGGCGCCGTGCTCAAGGGCGCGGGCCGCGTCCGCCGCGCGCGGGAGCATCGTGCTCTCGTACGCGGCCACGGCCTCGGCCACCGTGGCGCAGCCGGCCAGCGCGAGGGCGAGCTCGCAGGCGTCGAGCATGGCCAGGTTGGCGCCCACGCCGAGCGGCGGCATGAGGTGGGCGGCGTCGCCGAGCAGGGTCACGCTGGACGACCGCGCCCACACGTGCGGCACGGGCAGCGCGAACAGCGGGCGATCGACGTACGGCCCGTCGTTGCGGGTGATCATCCCGAGCAGGTCCGGCGACCAGCCGGAGAACGCGTCGAGCAGCCGGGCGCGGATCCCGGCGGTGTCGCCGGCGCTCAGGCCGCTCGCGGCGATCCACCCGGCGGGCAGGCGCTGGATGACGTAGACGCGGATGTGGTCGCCGCCGTTGCGCTGGGCGAACAGGGCCCGGTCGCCGTCGGCCGCGGTGGCGCCGCCCTGTCCGACGAGCGCGGCGAGGGCAGGGTGGGCGTTCTCGACGTCGTGGAACCACGCCTCCAGGAAAGTGACCCCGGTGTAGCGCGGCGCCGCGGCCGAGACCGCCGGGCGCACCCGGGAGAACGCGCCGTCGGCCCCGATGACCAGGTCCGCCTCGACGGACGTGCCGTCGCGGAAGTGCACCCGGCGCGGGCCGCCGGGCGGGCCGGTGACCTGCTCGACGGCGGCGCCCCACCGCACGCTCCCGGGCTCCAGCGAGCCGAGCAGCAGGTCGCGCAGCACACCGCGGTCGATCTCGGGTTTGAAGAGCTCGCCCGCGGCCGGGACGTGGTGGTCGAGCAGCCGTCCGGACGGGTCGAGCAGCCGCATCTCCTGCCCTTCCGGGCGGGCCAGCCGGAGGAAGTCGTCGAGCAGGCCGGCCTCGCGCAGGGCGACCTGGCCGTCGTCGGCGTGCAGGTCGAGGGTGCCGCCCTGGTCGCGGGCCCGCGGGTGGGCGTCGCGGTCGTGGACGGTCACGGGGATGCCGTGCCGTTGCAGGACGCGGGCGCAGGTGAGCCCGCCGGGGCCCGCTCCGACGACGTGGATGCGCGCGGTGGCGGGTGCGGGTGAGCGCATGACTGGACCTCTCGTTCGTGATCAGGGGTGGGTACGGCGAGCGCCGCCGTTCCAGAGAAGCAGAACGAGTACAAAAGTGCAACCGGTCAACTAATTAACTCGTGCCACCTTTTGGTAGGGTGGGCGGCATGGACACGCCACCCGTCGCCGGCCGCCGCGAACGCAAGAAGGCCGCCACCCGCCGAGCCATCGCCGACGCCGCCCTGCGCCTGTTCCTGGAGCACGGCTACGACCGGGTGAGCGTCAGGGACGTCGCCGAGGCGGCCGACGTGTCCACCACCACGCTGTTCAAGCACTTCCCCGGCAAGGAGGCACTGGTCTTCGACGAGGAGGCCGACCGGGAGGCGGAGCTGGTCGCGGCGGTGCGCGGGCGTCCGGAGGGGCAGAGCGTCGTCGAGGCGCTGCGCGGGCACGTGCTGGCGTCCTGGCCGCAGGTCGCGGCCCATCCGCTGCGGGCCGGGTTCACCGAGCTGGTGGAGTCCACGCCGGCGCTGCTGGAGTACTACGAACGGATGTGGACCAGGCACGCCGCCGCCCTCGGCACGGCCATCGCCGAGGACGCGGGCGTGGCCCCGGATGACGTCGCCTGCCACGCGCTCGCCCGGTTCGTCCTGGACATCCCGGCGCTCACGCGGGGGCGGCCGGATCTTCGCGAGGCCGTCGAGCAGGTCTTCGACCTCCTCGCGCACGGCTGGCGCCCGCCGCGTTAGCGACCGGCGCCGGCCCGCGCCCTCAGACGGTCCGGGACGACCGCCCGCCGTCGATCCCCCACGACACGATCCTGACGGGCGTGATCACGATGACCTCCCGCGAGAAGTACGGCACCGGCGGCTCGTGGTCGGCCAGGGCCACCGCCGTGCCCCGGATCTCGATGCCGCGCACCACCCACGGGTCCACCGAGGCCAGGTCGTCCACGACGAGGGCGGCGGTGCTGCCCCGCTGGACGTTCCGGAACTTCTTGGAGGCGCCCATCGCGTGCCCGCCGATGGTGATCGTGCCCGTGGCGGCGTCCACGAAGAAGCCGACGGGGTTGTTCTGTACGTCTCCGGAGGGGGAGACGGTGGCCAGCCGGCCGAGGTGCTGTCCGGCCAGGTAGTCGAGCTCTGCCTGCGTGAAGATCATGCGGGGAAGTATGCAACCTTGACACCGGCGTCACCCCAAACCCACCCATTCCATCAGTTCGAGTCCGGGACGATGTGCCAGCATTCCGCCATGAGCGACGACGACCTGATCGAGTTACGGCGCGAGATCCACCGCCACCCCGAACCGGCCGGCCAGGAGCGGCGCACCGCGGCCCTGGTGGCGGCGGCGCTGCGGGAGGCGGGCCTGGAGGTCCGGACCGGCGTCGGCGGCCACGGCGTGGTCGCGGTCCTGGACGCCGGCGACGGCCCCGCGATCGGCTACCGGGCCGACCTGGACGCGGTCGCCGTGCCCGGCGGCGCGGACCACCTGTGCGGGCACGACGTGCACACCGCGATCGGCGTGGGCGTCGCGCGGGCCCTGGCCCGCGAGCGGCCCCCGGGCCGGGCGGTCTTCTTCTTCCAGCCCGCCGAGGAGACCTGCGAGGGCGCCCGCGCCATGATCGGCGACGGGGCCATGGACCCGGTCCCGCCGCGCGAGGTGTACGCCCTGCACTGCGCGCCCCTGCCCACCGGAACGTTCGCGGTGGCCCCGGGCTTCGGGCACCCCGGCCAGGACGTCTTCCGCATCGAGGGCCTGTCGCCGGCGGCGGCCCGGCGGTTCGAGGCGCTGGTCGCGGGCCTGTCGACGGTGACGCCGCCGGCCACCCCGGAGGAGATGGCACAGCTGGAGGCCGACCTGCGGACCCCGGACGGCCCCCTGGCGACCTTCGTGTACGCCCAGGTCCACCGCGAGCACGACGCCGTGCAGGGGTGGGTCCGGGCCTGGCCGGACAGCCGGTACGACGACATCCGCGCGTTGCTGCGCGCCGAGGCCGGGTCCCGCCTGCGGTTCCTCGACCATCACCCGTCGTCGGTGAACTCTCCTGAGCACGCCAGGGCCGGCGCGCGGCACCTGGACGCCCTGCTGCTGCACGCGTCCTATCCGTTCAACGGGGAGGATTTCGGGCTGTTCCTGGAGCGGGCGCCGGGGGCGATGTTCTTCTTCGGCGTGGGCGAGCAGGGCATGCCGCACGACCCGGACTTCGTGCCGGACGAGCGGGCGATCGCCCTCGGCGTCGAGGCGATGGCCGGGTTCCTGCGCGCCCGCGGCGAGGCGCTCTGACGTTCCCCGGCCCGTCTCCCGGCCCGGCGGATCGGGCGTGCGACGGGCCGGGGACGGGCGGGTCAGCGGCGGGACAGCCGCAGCGGGAAGGTGCCGGGGCCGACGCCGCCGAGCGTGGTGGTGTAGGCCGCGAGGTACCGGTCCAGGTACGGCGAGCGGTCACCCTGGGTGGGCACGTCGTGCCGGGTGGACAGCAGGTCCAGGCTCAGCCGCGCGCCGGAGACCTTGATCGTGTTGCCCGAGGGCACGTCCAGCCAGCCGTTGGACTCGATGGTGCCGATCTGCACGCCCAGCCGGTGGCCCGGCTCGAAGGTCCAGTCGGCCGACTTCAGGTCGAACGCGACCGGGCCGCGGCGCTCCAGCAGCGCCACGTTCTCGTCGAACATCGTCGCCCTGCCGTCGGGGGCGACGTCCCACAGGCGGACCATGACGTTGCCGTTCGTGCTCGCGTCGAGCCTGATCCGCGGCGTGCCGGTGAGCCTGAGCCGCTCGGCGGCGGGCGTGGACCAGGTCCAGAAGCTGCCCGAGGCGGCCGCGCTCTGCCTGGCCGAGCTCTTCTCGGCGGTGGAGAGCGGTTCGAGCGGCGGCGCGTGCTCCATGTCCCAGCGGCCGGAGGGGGCGGTGGTCGCCGTCGCCGCGGCGCCGCCGCCGTCGTCCAGGTACGCGCCGGCCGACAGCCGGGCCTCGTACGACGTCGTGACCACCGGCCAGGTCGGCTGGGCGCGCCACCCGCCGAGACTGTCCTCGATCGCGTACGCCGGGTCGACCGCCGAGGGGCGCACGCCGCGCAGGTACTGGTCGTAGAACCGCATCACCTCGTCGAACCAGCCGGCCCGTCCCTGCAGCAGCCGGCCCTGGGCGTCGGTGTCGTTGCCGCGCACGTGCTCCCACTGGCCGAGCCAGCCGCGCTCGCGCCCGCGGTGGTTGTCCAGGTAGACCTCCATGTCCTCGGGCTTGGTGTTGGGCTCGATGAAGCCCTGGGTGACCAGCAGCGGCGTGCTGGTGCCGGCCGCCCGGTCGGCCAGATTGCGCGCCCGCCAGTACGCCGAGCGCAGGTCGGGATCGTTGTTGTTGGTGATGTTGTCGGACAGGCAGGCGGGATGGGCGGTCTCGTACTGGGCGTTCGCCTTGTACCGGTCGCTGTCACCGGCCATCGGCGCCATCGTCGCGATCGAGTTGTACGCCTCCGGCGTGCCCGTGACGTTGGGCCGCGGGACCTTGTTGCTGAACAGGTAGTTGTACATGTTCCAGACCGGTTCCTGGGCGACGACCGCCTTCAGGCTCGGCAGCCTGAGGTTGTTGCCGACCAGGCCGGTGACCGCGTCGTACGACTTGCCGTACATGCCGACCTTGCCGGTCGACCAGGGCTGGGCCGCCGACCACTCGACGGCGGCCCGCACGTCGGCCTGCTCGCCCGGCCCGACCCAGTCGAGGCAGCCGGTGCTGCCGCCGAAGCCGCGCAGGTCGACCATCACGAAGGTGTAGCCGCGGGCCATCAGCCCGGCGCCGTCCACGAAGTCGCGGAACCGCGCCGACGGCCCGACCTGGTCCCATCCCTCCGGGCCGGTCTGCCCGGCGTGGGCGAAGTAGGGGCCGACCGAGACGATCACCGGCGTCCGCGCGCCGGCCGGCAGGTGCGCCGGGCGCAGCACGTCGGCGTGCAGCTCGACGCCGCTGCCGTCGGCGGAGGGGAAGTACGCCTCCGACCACGCGGCGCCCGCGGGGACGCGGGGGTTCTCCTCGTGCGTCACCCCCGAGGCCGTGGTCTGGGCCGTGGTCCGGGCCGAGGCGGGCGGGCCGCCCGCGGCGAGGATGATGATCGTGACCAGGACGCCGGCCGCCACAGTGGCCGTCGCCTTCCCGCGGATGTTCATCGACTCTCCCCGTGCATAGGTGTGCCGGCGGCGTCCGAACGAGCGTGCATCACTCATATGCCAGCGGGCCCGCCCAGGCAAGCCCCGCCACACCCGTCCAGAACGTCAGCGGGGGAGGCGGCGGGTCAGGCGCATGCGGATGTCGTGCTCGGCCCAGAGCACGAAACGTTCGACAGGCGTCACCGGATGGTCCTCGACCGGCTCGAAGGCGAACCTGCTGAGCAGCACGGCGAGCACCAGCTCGGCCTCGACCATGGCCAGGCTCGCGCCCTCGCAGCCGCGCGGCCCGAGGCCGAAGGGGAGGTAGGCGTAGCGGTGGCGGGCGGCCTGCGCCTCGGGGGTGAAGCGGTCGGGCCGGAAGGCGTGCGGGTCCGGCCAGTGGCGGGGGTCGAGGTGCACGGCCCAGAACGGGTAGAAGATCGTGGTGCCGGCCGGGACGTGGTGGCCGTCCAGGGTGAGGTCCTCGGTGGTCTCGCGGGCGCCGTACGGGCCGGGCGGGTAGAGCCGCATCGACTCCTTGAGCGCCATCTCCAGGTACGGCAGGCGCCGCAGGTCGGCGTAGTCGGGGGCGGCGCGGTCGCCCAGCACGTCGTCCAGCTCGGCGGCCACCCGCGCGGCCGGGCCGGGGTTGCGCGCGAGCAGGTGCAGGGTCCATGAGACGGCCACGCCGGTGGTGTGGTGGGCGGCGAGCATGATCATGAGCACGGTGTCCCTGATCCGGGCGGGCGACATGTCCGCCCGCGCCAGGGCGGCGACCAGTTCGCTGCCGCCGCGCGCCAGCACCCCGTCCACGACCTCGCGCAGGTACGCCAGCGCCCGGTCGCCGCGCGCGAGGTCGTCGTCGCGCTCGTGGCGGCGGCCCAGGTGGACGGTCAGCACGGTCCCGAACGCGCTCACCACCCGCGCCGGGTCGGCGAGGCCGCCGCCCAGGGCGTACTGGGCGATCATGCGCAGGGACAGCTCGCTCAGGTCCTGCTGGAGCGCCACCGGGCCGTCGGCGGCGCGGCGCTCCCAGCGGTCGGCCAGCTCGGTGGCCAGGGTGACGAAGCCGGCGAAGTGCGCCTCGTGCGAGCGGCGGCCGGCGAGCACCGAGAGCAGGACCCGGCGGAAGGGGCCGTGCTCGTCGGCGGGGAGCGTCTGCAGGTTGCCGGCCTCGCACAGGGGCGCCAGGAACGCGAAGAGCTCGTCGGGGCGTGCGTCGATCGCGGCCGTGGCCTCCAGCAGCACGGGGTCGGCCACCGAGATCGCGGCCGGCGCGCCGGGGAGCTGGAAGCGCACCAGCGGGCCGTACCGCTCGTGCAGCCGCAGCTGGTAGGTGTGCAGGCCGCCGGCGGCCGCGACGGCGCTCAGCCCGCCGTCCGCCGCGGGAGGAGGGCCGGGGATGTCACGCATCCGGCCACCGTCTCGCGGACGCGCCCGCCCGGCAAGTGTCCCGGACCGGCCGCGGTCACCTTTCTCCGGTTCGCCGCGTCAGCAGAATGAGGACGCCACTTTGAGAGGAAATCCTCCACGTCCGTCTCGGCCGGGAATCTCCTGGCTTCCTTGAGGACTTCGGCCGCGGCGCGCTTGTGCTTCGTGGGCACGAGCAGCGTCGCCGCTATCAGGCATACGACGCTGAGGACGATGCCGGCCAGGACGTGACGCCATGTCAGGAAGGCGCTGGGCAGGGGTCCAAGCGGAATGCCTGCCGCGGCTCCGAGCACTGTGCCGGCGACGAGCTTCCACGTCCTCGCCTGTAACCTCATGGGCCGCTCCTGCCACCTGCTGTTACAGGTCCATCCGATCAGGAATGGAGCCGTCACGGCAAGCGCCATCGTCATCTTGGGTTGTTGGCTTCGAACACACCTTTCACGTGGGATGGCCCAAGGGGCCGGCGTCGACCCGCGTGACATGGGCGCGCGCTATTTCACCCTGGCGGCCGGAGCCGTGAAGGTGTTGCAGGCGGACGGAGACTCGGACTCGAACCCCCGCCTGATCCAGTAGACACGATTGGACGCCTTGCCGAGGCCGGCGAAATTGCCGTCGATGACGTGCCGGTCGATGTAGTAGTCCTGGCCGTGCTCGCGCGTGTGGCCGAGCGAATCCCAGACACTGCCGGTGAACGCCCCGGAGAAGCAGAGCGTCTGCAGCGTGTATCTGGACTGAAGGGCCAGCGCGTCCCGCTTGGACAGCTTCTTCATGGTCTTGGCCACGGCGTTCATGATGCCCGCGACGTTCTGGACATGGATGGCATAGCCCGTGCTGAGGGCCTCCAGCAGTTGTGGCTTGTCGATCTCGCCCTTGAGTCCGTAGTCGCTGACCATCATGTGGACGGTCTTGGTGTTCGTGCAGTAGACGCTGTCAGTGGCGTCGGGTGCGTAGACGCCGCAGGAGGTCTTGACCCGCTCGCCGTACGACAACACCACCTTGGGTTTGGTGTACCGCAGACCGGCCTTCGTCAGCAGCGGCCCCCAGGCCTTGTCCAGACAGAGGGAGACCTCTTCGACATAGCGCCGGAACACCTCGACGTCGGCGCTGGCCGCATCCGGCTCCTCGCAGGTCTTGAGCGCGAACGTGCCCGCCTTGTACAGCGGGTTCTTGGTCAGCACGGCCGGGGCCGACGCGGCGCCGGCCGTCCCGCTGAACGCGGCGCTGGTGAGCACGCCGACGAGTAATGGCACGATCAAGGAGCTCGGACGCATGGCACCGCACTTTACAAGGGTGTCAGCCCACATGCGCCCAAACCCACATTGACTCGACCAGGACCGTGGCCGCGTCCAGCCTGCCACCAGCGAGGGCGCCGGGCCGTACTCGGGCTGGACGGGCGGTGGCCGGTGCGGGGCCTGCGTGCGCTCTTCCGCCTGGGGCCACGAGCGCATGCCGATCGGCCGGGACCTCGACAGTGGTTGTAGCGGTGTGCGGCGCTGTGGCGATATCAGAGGGCAGGCGGGCGCCTTCGCGGATCGATGGGGGTTGCGGATGGGATCGGCCACCGGGGTGCCCGGCGATTCCCAGGCGCACGCGGCGCGGGAGCGGATCGCCTCGGTGGTGCGGCGAAGCGGGAGCGGCTTGCTGAAGCTGTCGCCGCACGCGGTCATCGCGACGTTGTGCGCCAGCGCCCTGGTGCCGCTGGCCTTCGACGGCGCCGATGGTCCCGTCGCGGCCGGGGTGCAGGTGCTGGCCGGTGTCGGCGGCAACGTGCTGGCCGATGTGATCATCAAGTCGATGGACGCGGTACGGAGGCGCGCCGCCGGCCGTCTGCTGTCAGGGGAGGAGATCGAGAACGAGATCGGAACCCAGCTCCTGCAAGCCCTGGAGGCCGCCAACAGCAACACGCCGGACCTGCGGCGGGAGATCGCCGGCGTGCTGCACGGGATCGATGCGGCAGGAGCCGCTCTGGAGGCCGCGCTCACCAGCGGAGACCAGCGGCTGCAGGCCCATCTCACGACGGTCTTCGCCGAGTTGAGCGGAAGCTTCGCCGAGTTCCGTCAACTGCTGGGCGATCTGTCGGGCAAGGCCACTCAGCTTCAGGACTTGCTGTACCGCCAGGCCGCCGAGCAACGGCACGATCGGGATCTCGCCCTTCAGCAGTCGGTGCAGCTGATCCTGATACGTGATGAGATAGCGGCCGTCAACCGGCGCGCGGCCACCTCGCAGCAGCAGGCGGATGCTCCCGGTCCTCGATGGTTGGACGAGGCGCCGTATCGAGGGTTGTGGCCGTTCGACCGCCACCATTCCCCGATCTTCTACGGCCGTGAGCGCGCCACCGCGAAGCTGCTGGGCAAGCTCGCTGAGCGCTTGTCCGGGGCGCGGCCGGCCATGGTCACCGGCGCGTCGGGGGCGGGCAAATCCTCCCTGCTGCGGGCCGGGCTGCTGCCCGCGCTGGCCCGCGGGCTGCTGCCCGGCGCCGTGAACTGCCGGGACTGGCCGCAGGTGGTGATGACTCCGACCGCGCGCCCACTGGATGAGATGGCGGTCCGGTTGAGCGCTCTGGGCGGGCTCGAACCAGGTGCGGTACGCCGCTCACTGGAGGCCAATCCGCAGGACGCGCACCTCACCGTGCGGCACGCCGTACTCGCTGATGCCGAGCGGCAAGCCCGGCACGAGGCCGGTCGGCTCGTGCTGGTCGTGGACCAGTTCGAGGAGGTGTTCCTGCTGGCCGGCGGTCGGGAACGCGAGGCGTTCCTGACCGCCCTGGTCGCGGTCGCGGGCACGCCCGCGCTGGTCGTCCTGGCCGTTCGTGGCGACTTCGCCTCCACCTGCGCCGCTCACCCCACGCTGGCCGAGGCGTTGGAGGACGGGCAGTTCGTCCTCGGTCCGATGACCGAATCCGACCTGCGCCGGGCCATTACCGGGCCGGCGGGCATCGCCGGCCTGGAGGTCGAGGCAGGTCTGGTCGACAGCGTGCTGAGCGATCTGCGCTCGTACGCCGACGAGGGCGGCTATGGCGCAGGCGTGCTGCCCCTGTTGTCCCAGGCGATGCTTCTCACCTGGGAGAAGAGCCAGGGCGGAACGCTGACCAGCAGGACGTACGGGCTGGTCGGCGGCGTCGCCCATGCCGTGGAGTCGGCCGCCGAAGAGGTCTACGGGAGCCTGTCCGCCGAGCGGCGACGCCTGGCGCGCGAGGTGTTCCTGCGGCTGGCCGCCACCGGCCCGGACGGGCGGCCGGTACGCCGCCGCGTCCCGCGCGCCGAACTGCTGGGCTCGCCCGCCGCCGGCCAGGCGGCCGACGTGAATGACGTGCTGGAGGCGTTCACCGAGCGCCGGCTCCTCGTTCAGGGCGGCGCCGACGAGGGGAGCCCACGCGGCACCGTCGAGATCGCGCACGACGTGCTGCTGAGCGCGTGGCCCAAGCTGCACGGCTGGCTCGACGACGATCGTAGCGATCACCTGGTGCTGCGGCAGTTCCTGGACAGCGCCGCCGACTGGCAGGCCAGAGGCCGCGATCCGGCGTTCCTCTACCGGGGCACCAGGCTGACGGCGCTGCAGGAGGCGCTCCCCCGCTGGGACGACGATCCTGTACGCAGCCCCGCGCTCACCGGCGTGCATCGCGCGTTCCTGCACGCGAGCGAGCGGGCGGCGACGCGGACCGCACGGACCCGTCGCGTGGTCCTCGCCCTGCTCACCATCCTGGCGCTGGCGTCACTGACGGGCGTCGGCGTGGCGATGAACCGCGCCACCGAGGCGAGCAACCAGGAAAGCACCGTGCGCTCGCGCGAGCTGGCCGGTCGCAGCGTGGAGTTGAGCGAGACCGATCCGGCTCTGTCCCGGCTGCTGGCTGTCACGGCCCATGCGATACGGGACACCCCGGATTCCCGCGCGGCCATGACCACCGCCCTGCTCAACCCTGCTCGCGCCGTGTTCACCGGTCACGTCGGCGAGGTCGAGAGGGTGGCGTTCGCGCCCGACGCGAGGACGCTGGCCTCGGCCGGACGCGACGGCAGCGTCCGGCTGTGGAACATCGCCACGGGCCGTCCGATCGCGCGCTTCACCACCGGGCCGGGCGAATGGGCGCGGGCAGTGGCTTTCAGCCGCGACGGCAAACTCCTGTTCTGCGCGAGCGGTACGGAGGAATCCGACAGGGGCGCGATCTACATCTGGGACGTCGCCGGCCAACGGCAGGCCGGCGCCCCGCTCACCGTCGCGGACGTCATCGAGGGGCAGACCGTGCGCTTCGACGCGCTGGCACTCAGCCCCGACGGCGAGACGCTGGCCGGGGCGGGAGACGACGGCATCCTGTACCTCTGGGAGGTCGCCACCCGGCGGCGCCTCGCCCAGATCACCACCGACCAGGTCGAGGACGTCGTCTTCAGCCCGGACGGGCGCGTACTGGCCACCGCCGGCACGGACGGAACCGTGCTGTTCTGGGACGTGGCCCGTCGCCGCGAGATCACGCCCCGGACGGCCACCCGCAAGGGCAACATCACGGCGTGGAAGGTGGCCTACACCCCTGACGGCACCAAGCTGCTGAGCGATGACAGCGATGGAACCGTGCGCTGGTGGGACACGACCACTCACCGCCGGCTCGGCGCCGCCCTCAAAGCCTCCGGTTCGGCGCTGGCCGTCAGCCCCGACGGCGTCACCATGGCCACCGGCGGTGAGGCGGGCACGATCGCCCTGTACGACCTCAGCACCCGCCGGCCGGTCGGCGCTCCCCTCGTCGGCCACACCGGCACCCCGCTGGACGTGGCCTTCTCCCCGGACGGGAAGGCGCTGGCCAGTGCCGGGAACGACGGAACCGTACGCGTCTGGGACCTCGTCCGCGGCCGGCAGATCGAGCGGCCCGTCACCAGGCCCGGCACCGGCGATGTCTACGAAATGGCCCTCAGCCATGACGGCCGTACACTCGCCACCTCCAGCGGCACGAGCGTGCTGCTGTGGAACCTGGCCGGGCGCGACCGCCGCGGACGCCTCGTCGTGAGCCCGCTCGGGCAGCCCATCGCGCCGGGCAGGACCGGCGACGGCGGCCCGGTGGCCTTCAGCCCCGACGGCACGATGCTGGCCACCGGCGCGGCCGACGGCGTGATCGACCTGTGGACGGTCGCCACCCAGCGGCCGATCGGGCCACCGCTGCGCGGCCACACCGAGCGCAACGGGCAGAGCTGGGTCCGTGGGCTCGCGTTCAGCCCCGACGGGGGGATGCTGGCCAGCACCGGCGCGGACGGCACCTTGCGGTTCTGGGACGTACGCGCCCGGCGGCAGCTCGGCCCGCCGGTGGCAGGCGTGCGCGGTTCCGCCCTGGCCTTCTCCCCCGACGGCGCCACCCTCGCGGCAGGGCTGGACGACGGGAGCATCCGCCAGTGGGATCGACGTTCCCGCCGCGAGAAGGCCGCCCCGCTGCGCGGCCACATCGACGCCGTCACCTCCATCACGTACAACGCGGACGGCTCGCTGCTGGCCAGCGCGAGCAGCGACCGCACGATCCGGCTGTGGGATCCGCACGCGGTACGGCCGAAGAACCAGCCGCTCGTGGGGCACACCCACACGGTATGGAAGGCGGCCTTCAGCCCCGACGGCCGGTTGCTCGCGAGCGCAAGCCGTGATCGTACGATCCGGCTGTGGGACGTCGCCACCCAGCGGCCACTCGGCCGTCCACTGACCGGACACGACGGGGACGTCTCCGGGATCGCCTTCACCCCGGACGGCCGCACCCTCGTCAGCACCGGCTATGACTCCACCATTCGCGCGTGGGATGTGAGCCTGCCCTCCGACCTCGAAGCCGCCGTATGCGCCCTGGCCCAGCGGCCGATCAGCCGCGCGGAGTGGAACCTGTACGTACCAGGCAAACCGTACGTGCCGACCTGCGCTGCCTTCGTACGCTGAGTTCAGCGTGCCGGCCGGGCGAGCGGCCTTGGCTTCATGCTCGCGCCGGGGGGCCACGGTGAAGATGCCGATGAGGGAGGCGGCGATGTCTCACGCGGTGACGTCGGAGCGGAGGTCGCCCGCCGCGCGACCGGCGTCGAGAATCGTGGTGATGGCCGCCAGTAGCTCGCTCCAGGTCTGCGCATGGGCGATCTCGCCCGACTCGATCATCGCGAGCAGCGTGTCGAGCATGCCGTTCTTGGTCGCGATCCAGTCCCCGAACACGTCCATCCAGCATCGCATCGCCGCGGCCGGGGGCAGTCGGCCGAGCAGTTCGCGGGCGCCCTTCGACCGGCAGGTCGTCGCCCGAGACCGCATCCGCCGGCTCACGTTGCCGACCGGGATCGTCACCGTCCTTTCGCCACGAGAACGATCTCGTCGAAGTGCGCGCGGCGACCGAAGCCGAGGCGGCCCGGGTGCTCATGGTCGAGGGGATGCGGAGCTGACTGTGCCGTCGGCGAGGTCTTGGACCAGCCTTCTCCGGCGATGGGTCGGGATGTCGCAGGCGGCCATCGCCCTCTGCAACAGGTCGGCGTCGAACCCGTGCCTGCGCATGTGGTCGAAGAGGGGGACGTATCGATCGCCGCCTCATGGTCGTCACGCGCGCTGAGTGGGTGGCTAGCGTGTCGGCCTCGCCGAACGGCGGGCCACCCTGGTCAGCGCCCGGGTGGCGGATCAGCGGCCGTGATAGTGCGGCAGATCGAGCGGCGGCACCGGGAAGCCGCCTGCGGTCGGCTCTTCGCCGAGCTCCTCGAACTCGGCGTCGACCTGTGCTTTCCTGGCTTCCCTTCGCCGCTGGCCGACGGTGTCGAACCGCATCCAGATGGCCAGTACGCCGACGGCAATGACGACCCCGAGCGCGATGGAGACGACTCCCGGGCTCTGCGTGATCGTCCGGACGGCGGCGACGAGGAGGATCCAGCCCAGGTTGACCGGGATGAGGACCTTCCAGCCCAAGGACATGAGCTGGTCGTAGCGCACGCGGGGCAGCGAGGCGCGGACCCAGATGATGAAGCAGAACGTCAGCACGAACTTGATGAAGAACCAGAGCATCGGCCACCAGCCCTCGTTCGCGCCCGCCCACAGCGAGATCGGGAACGGCGCCCGCCAGCCACCCATGAACAGGGTGACCGCGATGCCGGAGGCGGTGAACGTGTGCAGGTACTCGCCCATCATGATCAGAGCGAACTTCAGCGACGAGGAGTACTCCGTCTGGAACCCGCCGACCAGCTCACCCTCACCCTCGGGCAGGTCGAACGGAATCCGCGCCGCGTCACCGAACATGCAGACCACATACACCAGGAACGACGGCAGCAGCATGATGCCGTACCACAGCGACGTCTGCGCGTTCACGATCTCCGAGGTCGACAGCGTCCCGGCGAAGATGAAGACGGCCACGAACGACAGGCCCATCGCGATCTCGTAGGAGACCACCTGCGCCGCCGAACGCAAACCACCGAGCAGCGCGTACGGCGAGCGCGACGACCACCCGGCCAGCACCACCCCGTACACCGAGATGGCCCCCATCGCCAGCATGAACAACACCGCCACCGGCAGATCGACCAGCTGCAACGGCGTCTGGTGCCCGAACATCCACACCTTCGGCCCGAACGGCACGATCGAGAACGCCAGGAACGCCGGAACCACCATCATGACCGGAGCCAGCAGATACAGCACCTTGTCCACGGTGTTGGGGAAGAGATCCTCCTTCAACCCCATCTTGATCGCGTCCGCCACCGACTGCAGGATCCCGAAGGGTCCCGCCCGGTTGGGTCCGACGCGGTTCTGCATCCTGGAGATGAGCTTGCGCTCGAACCAGACCCCGAACACGACCCCCAGCGACAGGAAGAGGAACAGGAACACCGCCTTGATGATGGTGATCCCCAGCGGATCCCTGCCGAAGTCGGCGAGCGTGACTCCCATGACGTGCTGCCCCTTCCCGTCCCGGGCACGCCGTTCGGCCGGGAGCGGAAGGTCACGCTATTCGGCGAGCCGCCCGGTGTCTTGAACGAATGCGAACAGCTGCGCGGGCGTCAGCCGCGACATCGCCCTGATCTCCCGGCTGAGATGCGGCTGGTCGGCGAAACCACAGCTCAGGGCCGCGTCCAGGGTGGCTGACGGGCGGCGCCAGCTGTCCACGGTCCGCTGGAAGCGGGCAATCCGGGCGACGGTTTTGGGTGACAAACCCACCACTCTGCGGAATCCGAGCTCGACGTACCGCCTGCTGACACCGACCTCGGCGGCGAGGCCCGCGATCGTGCGCGGACAGTCCGAGGCCTGCAGCCGCCACCAGGCGCGCATGATCAGGTGGTCGCGCCCCGGGCCGGGGCGCAGCCACGCCGTCAGGCGCTCCCACAGCAGGGCGAAGCGCTCATCCCAGCTCGCTGACTCGCCCAGCCGCCCCGCCAGCTCCTCGGCCCGGACGCCGAGGAGGTCAGCGAGCGGCACGGTCGCCCCGGCCACCTCCCGGACCGGCGCGCCCGTCAGCGCGGACATCCCGGCGGGGGTGAGCCCGACCGCCATCCCGTGACGCCACGGCGTGCGGACCGCGAACGTCGCGGTGGCGCGCGGGCCGGTGATGATCGGGCTCATGCCGGTGAAGTCGACGATCAAGGTGGCCGCGTTGAGCGGCAGCATCCGCGCGTCCTCCGCCGTCCGCGTCCGGAACCCCGCCGCCCCCAGCGCGTACGGGCGCAGGTGCGGCGGCGACCGCCGCACAATCATCTCGTACGGCTCAGCCTGCCTCAGCGCGGGCACCGAGTGGATCATGCCGTGGCCGGCAGGAGCATGGCGCGTGCCTGACGTGCCTCAGCCAGACCAACCATGGATAACGCGTCAGACACGTTCTGAATCCTTCATGTGCCTAGCATGCCTGACACTCCAACAGCACCGAAGATAACCGCGGGTATCTTGGGTTCTCGGCATGTCTCTGCAGTTCAGCGCATTGTTGATCAGTAAGGCATGTGCAGCCGGCGGGCGCGCTGCGCGGGCTTGCCCGGATCGTGGATGATGCTGCGCCCGGCGATCAGGGCGAGCACCGGCGCCTCGACGCCGGCCACCTGGTCGTCGGCCGGGTACGACGGCGACGGCAGGAAGGAGGTGAAGTCCCGCATGCCCGCCGAGATCAGGTTGGCGACGGCCTCGTCGCCGGAGGCGTCGGCTCCGCCGGAGATCCAGCTCAGCAGCTTGTGGCGCCACGACTCGGGGAAGAACGGCAGCACCGACCCCAGCGAGATGATGACGACCTTCCAGGTGATCCGGCCGAACGTTATCGCGGGGTCGAGCAGCCTCACCGAGGCGATCTTGTCCGGGGCGCGCATGGCGAGCTGGAAGGCGCTCCACCCGCCGATGGACACCCCGAGGAGGTGCACCCGGCGTGGCCCAGCCGGGCCAGCAGCTCCACCCAGCCAGTCGACCTGGTCGGCCGAGCTCTTGAACGCCCGCGTCTGCACCGACAGGCCGGGCTCGCCGAGCAGGTCGACCGTGTAGACCGGCCGGTGCGCAATGAGATCGGCCAGGTTCGGCTCCCACATCGGCGTGGACGCCGTCCGCCCCGGCAGCAGGAGGAGCGGCACGCCGGAGCCGAAGCGATAGACCCGGACGGTGCCGAAGCCGGTGGTCACGTCGTGGGTCTCGGCGGGCTCGGGCAACCGCGCCATGGCCTGGTCGTAGGCGGTGCGGTAGCGCGCGAACGCGGACGGGTCGCGGATGTGGCCGAGCCGCCGGCCGCGGAAGGCGGCTCCGATGTTGGGTTGCACGAGGTCGTTCACGTACGGTCGTGCCGAAACAGGTCGACCACGCGGCCCGCTGGACGGAGATCGCCCACGCCGCCCTCAGGCTGTGCGCCCGCGACGGCCTGGCCGGCCTGAGCATGGGGCAGGTCGCCCAGGAGGCCGGCGGCCCGGCCGGCGTGCTGCGGCGGGCGCTGCTCGCCGTCGTCTGGCTGGGCGCGCACGCTCCCGTCCTCCTGCTCGCCGGGCACGCCTTTCTCGCCAGGGCCGTCGCCGGCCCCGACGTGCTCGCGCTGTACCGGACGGGCGGCGCGGCGGTCCACCGCGAGATCGCCGCCCTCCTGACCGCCGCCTCCGATCCGGGCATCGACGCTGACACCGAGGCCCACATCCTGCTCGGGCTCGCGCGCGGTCTGGCCGACGGCGTGCTGGTCGGGGAGCTGGACCTCGCGCGCGCGGCCGCCGTCCTCGACCACCAGCTCGCCCGGCTCGGGACCACCGGCCGGTAGGGCCGGAACGGGCTCTCACCAGCGGTCCCAGTGCAGGACCTCCTCGCGCGGGATGCGGGGAGCGGGCCTGAACTCGGTGCCGATGGTGAAGGCCAGCGGGATGAACGCGGCCAGCATCACCTTCTCGTACGGCACCCCGAGAACCTGGGCGAGCTCCCGTTCGAGGGGCGCCTGCGCGGTCGTCCACACCGTGCCGAGGCCGCGGGCCCGCGCGGCCAGCATGAAACTCCACACCGCCGGCAGGATCGACCCCCACGCCCCCGCCTGCGCCTCCACCGTGGCGCGGTCGGTGCGCCCCTCGACGCCCGGGATGACGAACGCGGGCACCCGGTGGATGTTGGCGGCCAGGTGACGCAGCCCGTCGAAGACCCGCTCGGTGGAGCCGCGGTGGTAGTTCATGCGCCACAGATCGCGCTCGCTCAGCGGCTGCCCGGTGGCCCGCGACAGGGAGCGCAGGAAGAGGTCGGCCACGGCCCGCCGCTGCTCGGGCTCGGTGACGACGAGGAAGTGCCAGCGCTGCCGGTTGCGTCCGGTGGGCGCCTGTACGGCCAGGTCCACGCACTGCTCGATCAGCTCGCGGGGCACCGGACGGGTGAAGTCGAGGCGTTTGCGCACGGCGCGGGTGGTGCTCAGCAACTCGTCGGGCGTGAGATCCAGTGTCACGGCAGGTTCCCTTTCAGTCGATCGGTACGGCGGCGGGACGGCGGGCGCGCAGCCCGTAGGCGGCGACGAGGGCCCCCAGCAGCGAGAACCCGCCCGCCACCAGGAACGCGAGCCGGTAACCGGCCAGCGGCGACCCGCCCAGTGGCAGGACGGCGGCCAGCACCGCCACGCCGACCCCCGCCCCGATCTGGACGGAGGACGTGACCAGCCCCGAGGCCAGCCCCTGCCGCGCGTCGGGCAGGCCGGCGACGGCGGCGATGTTGAGGCTGGGGAAGGACAGCCCGTTGCCGACGCCGTGCACGACCAGCGCGGGCAGCAGCACCGTGAGGTAGTCGCCGGTGGCCCCGGCCCGCAGGAACAGCAGGATGCCCGTCCCCTGGACGAGCATCCCGGCGGCGGCCACCCGTCCCAGCCCCCAGCGGCTGATCAGCCGGCCGGCCAGGTTGGCCGTGACGACGATGGCCAGGCCCATCGGGACGATCCCGAGCCCGGTGGCCAGCGCGGTGTAGCCGAGCACCTGCTGCAGGTACAGGACGGTGACGAACTGCCAGCCGATGGTCGCGCACGCCCAGGTCAGCGCGGCGAGGTTGGCGGCGCCCACCGTCCCGGACCTGAACACCTCCAGCGGGACGAGCGGGCTGGGCCGCCCGCGTTCGATGAGCACGAACCCGCCGAGCAGCGCCACGGCCACCACCCCAGCCGGCCAGTTCCGCTCGGTCAGCGCGAACACCAGCAGCAGCACGCCCCCGGTGACCGCGACCGCCCCGGCGGCGTCGAACCCGCCGCGCGCCCGCTGCGGCCGGACGTCGCGCGGCAGTGCCAGCGGCGCCGCCGCCAGCACCAGCGCCGCGACCGGCACGGGCAGGAAGAACACCAGCCGCCAGCTGATCTCCGCCAGCAGGCCGGAGGCGATCAGCCCGGCGGTGTAGCCGGTGGCCCCGGCCAGCGAGTAGACCCCGAGCGCCCGGTTGCGCGGCGCGCCCTCGGCGAAGGTGGTGGTGATGAGCGACAGCGCGGCGGGCGCGGTGAGCGCCGCCGCCACCCCCTTGACCACCCGGGTGAGGACCAGCGGCCAGCCCTCCGACAGCAGGCCGCCGGCCAGGCTCGCGGCGGCGAAGATCGCGAGCGAGGTCAGGAACACCCGGCGCCGTCCGAACAGGTCGGCTATCCGGCCGCCGAGCAGCAGGAACCCGCCGTAGGCGACCGCGTAGCCGGACATCAGCCACTGCAGGAGGCTCTCGGGCAGCGACAGGTCGCGGCCGATGGCGGGCAGGGCCACGCCCATGAGGGACAGGTCCATCGAGTCCAGGAACACCGCCGCGCACAACACCACCAGGGCCATCTGTTCGACGCGCTCAGTCCGTGCCACGTCCACTCTCCATCTGAGTACAAACAATTTGCTGACAGACGATTGGGACCGTACGGCTACAAATCATCTGCTGTCAAACGATCGGAGACGAGACGGTTTGCGTTAGACTCGGCGCCGGAGCAAAGAGGGAGATCTATGGCGACCACCACCAGGGCAGGCGACCGCGCACGCCAGGCGTACTTCCCGCGGCTGGCCGCCGAGCGGCTGGACATCGCGTTGTGCCGGGCCTCGGCCGCCGTGGCGCGCGCCGCCGACGCCCACGCCACCACGCAGGGGCTCGGCGTCGGCCAGCAGCTCGTGCTCCAGATGCTGGACGCCGTCGGCCCCTGCTCGCAGCAGACGCTCAGCGAGGAGCTGCGCATCGACCGCAGCGTCATGGTCAGCGTCTGCGACGACCTGGAGCGGGCGGGCCACGTACGCCGCGAACGCAACCCCCGCGACCGCCGCTCCTACGCCGTCACCATCACCGACCCGGGGCGGCGGCGGCTGGCCGAGGCGCAGGCCGCGATCCCGGCCTTCCTCGACGACACCTTCCAGTCCCTCACGCCGCAGGAGCGCGACCAGCTCACCGCCCTCCTCGGCAAACTCCTCAACATCGGTTCCTGAGGCGCCGGTTCCTGAGGCGCCGGGCGGCCGTGGCTGTCGTCCTCCTTGCGGCCGGAGGGACCGGCCTCGCGGAGGAGCCGGGGCCGCCGCCGGCGACCGACAATCGCAGTGCGGCCCCGGAGATCATCGGGGCATCCGGTGGCCGTCACGGAAGCATCTCGCGTACGTCGCGACCTCACCGCAGGAGCCCATGTGACCCGTCTTCGTCCCGTCATCACCGTCGCGCTGCTGGCCGCGGCCACAGTGGGGGCGCTGTCCCTGCCGGTCCAGGCCACCGAAGGCAAGTCATGCAACACCGGACCGAACGGACCCGCCTGCCACTCGCCCGGCTGGGGAACCAAGTAACAGGAAGGATCGCCATGCGTCACGCACGCCGCCTCGTCATCGCCACGCTCCTGGCCGCCGCCTGGATGGTCCCCGCCGCCGTCACCGCCCAGGCCGACAGCCGGACCGACTGCTACCAGATCTACAACCACAACTACCAGGCCCTCGTCGCCCGGGGCTGGAGCCCTGAGAAGGCCGCCAACGAGGCGCTTCTCTACTACGACGAGTGCATGCGGCTCAAGGAGAACCCCGCGTCGAGCACCCCGACCGACTGAACCCCTCCGCGAACCGTCCTGCGGCTGCTCCGCGCACGCCCATCCACGCAGGAAGGGCGTGCGCGGAAGCAGCCCGTCAGATGCCGCCCGTCAGATGCCGCCCGTCAGATGCCGATCGTGAGGGTTCCGGGCGCGGTGAGCCGCGTGACGCCGCCGCCGGCGCAGGCGAGCGGGTCGGGCTGAAGCCCGAGGCCCTGCGAGATGGCGGGCAGGCCCTGGTACCTGCCGTCCTGGATCGAGCCGGTGGCGATGACCTGGATGTAGCCGGCGACCCGGTTCACGACCCGGTGGTAGGCGAACGTGCTGTGCTCTCCGGAGCTCCAGCGGAAGGTCCGGGTCCCGTCGCCCGAGGAGAGCAGGCTGGTGCAGGTGGCGCCCACCGCCGTCCCTGACTCCTCGTACCAGCCGGTGGGGACGGAACCGTCCGTGCAGGCGGTGAGCCGGCCGTGGACGGCGAACGCGACCGTCTGGGGCGTGTTCGTCAGCGGCGGCTGGTAGACGATGTCCTCCTGGAGGGTGCAGACCTGGAGGGGCGCCGCGTGCGCGACGGACGCGGGCAGCAGGCTCAGCCCCACCGTGACCAGCACGGTGAGGGCGAGGAGCACGGCGGGCGCGGATCGTCCCGAGCCTCGGGCGGTACGTCGCGGCGACATGGGCGGGGCCCCTTCCGTGAAGGCGGACGGCAGACGGTTCCTTGCTCGGAAACCCGCTGTGGGCGGGCGCTTACGTATGGTGAACCGCTCCGCGTCGCCCGCCCAGCGTCCGCGCGAACAGCATTTGCCATCGGCGGATGCTCAAGGTGTCTCCGTCCGGCCAGGATTGCCGCCGCGGTCCTGCGGGAACCGGGCGGAGTTCCGCGGCCGTCGCCGCCCCCGTGGATCGGCGGTCGCCGCTCACGGCACCCGGCGGTCGAAGCGGCCGATCGAGGGGCCGTAGACGGACTCCCGCGAATCTTGATGAAGCTCTGCGGGAACCCGAGCGGGCAGGCGCTGACCTGGTCGAGCCGCTCGCCCACGTCCGGCGGCAACCGCAGGTCGCAGGCGGCGAGGTTGTCGGTGAGCTGGTCGAGCGTCCGCGCGCCGGAGCTCGGGTGGATCCAGGTGTGATGCGCCCTGGTCCAGGCGAGGGCGGCCTGGGAGGAGGAGACGCCGAGCTCGTCGGCGGCCTTGTCGACCTCGTCGGCGATCGTCAGGTGGTGTTCTGGTACGGCGTCGCGGCTGATCCTGGACCCGGCGGTGGCGTCGGCGCGGGTGAACTTCCCCGACAACCGGTGTGTCGCCACGGCAACCTGCGTCAGGCGCTCCTGGAGGTGGGCACCCCATTCCAACTGCTCGGCGTCGCCCTGGACGACCTGGTCTCCTGGGGCCGCCCCCTGCGCGGACTCCCCGACGGTTGCGGCCCGCCCGGCCTGAGGACATGCCCTTCCGCGATCCGGCTCTCGACGCCGGCATCAGTCGGTGGTCAGTCCTGTGATGATCAGATTCAGGCCGTGGGCGAAGTGGGCGGCGAAATCGGTGCTGGTCAGTGTGGCTTCGGCGGCGGCCAGGTTGGGGTAGGCGTCGGGGTCGAGGGCCGCGTGCAGCAAAGTCAGTGAGGCGGGCAACTCGGAGCCGGCGAGAGACTGGGCGGCCTGTTCCTCCAGGGTGTGGCCGACGGTGAAGTGGATGATCGTGAGTGCCGTACGGGTGGCGGCCTCGGGGGTCGGGCATGTCTCGCGCAGCACGCCCACGAGGGTCTCGGCGTAGTTCAGCGTGTTGGGCCCGACGGAGTGGGTGCCGGCGTAGACGCGTGCGCCGTCGCGGTGGCGCAGCAGCGCGGTGCGCAGCCGTCCGGCCAGTTCGGTGAGCTGATCGCGCCAGGCGAGCCCGTCGGGCAGCGGGTCGGCGCAGCCCGCGAGCATCTCCTCCGCCATGGCGGCGAGCAGCGTCTGCTTGGTGGCGAAGTGCCGGTAGAGCGTGCCCGCCTGGACGTCGAGGGCCGCGGCCAGACGGCGCATGGTCAGCGCGTCGAGCCCGTCCTCGTCGACCAGGCGCAGGGCGGTGGCGACCGCCTCCGGCACGCCCATCTTGCGGGGGCGGCCCCGGGAGCGCTGGGCGGACGAGGAGGTTGACGTGGGTCCCATGCCCAGTGATACTAATGACCTCGATTTTATGAACGATGTTCATTTAATAGGAGGGACGCAAGCGTGCACATCGACGTGATCGTGGTGGGAGCCGGGCCCACCGGACTGCTGCTGGCCGCGGAGCTGGCCCTGGCGGGCGTGGCGGTCCGCGTGCTCGAACGGAACGACGCGCCCACCAGCCAGTCGCGGGCGCTCACGCTGCACCCGCGCAGCATCGAGGTGATGGACCTGCGCGGCATCGCCGGCCGTTTCCTCGCCCGCGGTCACACCCTGCCCGGGTGGCACTTCGCGGGCCTGAACACGCGCCTCGACTTCACCGCCCTCGACACCCGGCACGGCTACACCCTGTTCCTGGAGCAGGCCCGGACCGAGGAACTGCTCGACGCCCGCGCCCGCGAGCTGGGCGCCGAGATCGTCCGTGGCTGTCAGGTCACCGCCGTACGGCAGGAGCCGGACGGCGTCGTCGTCCAGACAGCCCGGGGAGAGACGCTGCGCGCCTCCTACGTCGTGGGGTGCGACGGCGGACGCGGCATCGTCCGGCAGGCGGCCGGCATCCCCTTCGACGGAACCGACGAGACGCTGTCCGGCATGCTCGGCGACTTCGCGGCCACCGATCCGGACGCCGTGCGCGCGGCCGAGGCCCACGGCGTGCTGGCCGTGCCGCTGGAGGGCGGGCTGACCCGGTTCGTGGTCATCGATCCCGAACGCATGCGGGTGCCGTCCGGCCTGCCCCTGACGTACGAGGAGTTCCGGCAAGCGCTGACGAACGTCGCCGGCACGGACTTCGGCGTCGCCGAGCCGCGCTGGCTGTCGCGGTTCGGCAACGCGACCCGCCTGGCCGGGCGGTACCGGCAGGGCCGGCTCCTGGTGGCGGGCGACGCGGCCCACATCCACTTCCCGGCGGCGGGACAGGGCCTCAACACCGGTCTGCAGGACGCCATGAACCTGGGGTGGAAGCTCGCCGCCCAGGTCAAGGGCTGGGCTCCGGAAGGGCTGCTGGACTCCTACGACGCCGAGCGCCGCCCGGTCGGCGCGGCCGTCACCGCCAACACCGAGGTGCAGACGCTGCTGATGGAACTGACTCTGGTGCCGCAGTACCGGCGGCCGGTCATGGCGCTGCGCGGCATGCTCGACGGCCTCCTGCGCATCGGGGAGGTCAACCACGACCTCGCCGCCTCGGTCTCGGCGATCGGCACCCACTACGGCGACGGCTTCCCGGCCGGGGCCCGAGTGCCCGATCTGCCGATCAGCGTCGCGGAGCGGCCCGAGGTTGGGCGTCTGTACGAATTGCTGCACGACGGGCGATTCCTGCTCGTCCATACGGGAAAGCGGGCCGGCGCGCCCGGCAGCCGGGACGACCGCATGCAGATCGTCACCGCCACGGCCTGGCAGCCCTCGCCCGACCTGGAGGAGGCCGAGGCGCTCCTCGTCCGGCCGGACGGGCACCTCGCCTGGGCGGGGCCGATGGAGGCCGAGCAGCAGGCCCTGCTGGACTGGACGGGGGCGGCTTGACCCGCCCCGCCACGGCGGGACCCTGCTGAACGCCGGACCAGCCCGGTCCAGATCGGACGGCGAGGTTTCCAGACTGTCACACGCTGAGACATGGCGGCCGTCGCGCCTTCCGTCAGGTGCGCGGATCGCCTGCCGTCCCCGCTGCGTGGACATGGAGAGGCGCGGCGGGCGGGTGTTCGCACCCCAGCGCAGGCCGGCCTCGCGCGGCTGGATGCGGGTCCGCAAACCCGACGCCCTGGAAGGGCGCAAACCGCCCCGTCGAGCTCTCAGCGCTCGGGGGCGCGAGGGCGAGGAGGCAGGCCGCTGGAGTGTCACGGGCATGGCAGCCTTGATCTGCAGTTTGGCCCAGCAGGAGGCGGAACGCCGTGCCCGGCCGATGCGGTACGGGGGTGGGTGATCGGCTGGAACGGTGTCATGGTGGGAGGGGCCGGAGATCTTGGCGTCGAGCGCCTTCGCAGGCGGTCCCGAAGCGAACAGCGGTGGCCATGCCAGGTTCGGACGGAGTGTCGTGGTCAGGACGCGGCAAGCTGGTGCTGGGCATGATCCATCTGCCGCCGCTGCCCGGCACCCCCTTCTATGACGGGGGCGGTGTCGAGCCGATCGTGGAGCGCGCCGCCGCCTCCGCGCGTGCGCTCGTGGAAGGCGGCGCGGACGGATGCCTGATTCAGACGGTGGACCGGATGTATGCCGCAGGGACAGACTCCGATCCGGCGCGGATCGCGGCCATGGCTCTCATCACCCGGGCCGTGGTGGAGATGGCCGGGCCGGGATTCCGGGTCGGGGCCCAGCTGATGCGCAACGCCGTGCAGGCGTCGCTGGCGGTGACGCAGGTCGCTGGCGGGCACTTCACCCGGGTAGGCGCGCTGGTCGGGGCGACCATGACAGCGGGCGGCCTGGTGCAGGGCGACCCGCTCGCGGTGGCGGATTACCGGAACAAGATTGGGGCGCAAGTGATCGCACTGATCGCCGAAGTCGCGCCGATGCGCTTCTCCTGATTCGGCGGCGGCAAGACGGTGGCCGAGGTCGCCGCGACGGCCCGGCAGGCAGGCGCGGACGCGGCGTTCGTCGGAACCTGCCTGGAGAGCGGAGGGCTGGGGCGGCATGATCGACAAGGACAAGGTGGCGTCGTACGTGGACATCGTCCGTTCCGCCCGCAGGTAGGCGGGATACCCAAGACGGGTAGCGGCCCTGGCCACGGTGACCGTCAGCCACCAAGGGAAGGCAGGCATAACGGTGACCTCGCGCTACACGCTGGCAGAGACACCCCGCCAGGTCGCCGCGCTGAGCGAGGACCTGCGCGCCTGCTACCCCGTGGTCGAGGACGCCGCACGGCGACGGGCGAGAGGGCCGAGCCGGGGTGGCCTGACGCGGGTGGTCGTGACCGGTAACGACGACTCTCTGCACGCGGCGCCGGCCACCGAGATGGCCTTCCATACCTTGGGCGGGGTGGCGTGCGAACCTGTGAGCACGCTGCGCCTGCCGGAGTACGGCACCCCGTGGGAGCGCCGAGCGGGAGTGCACACGCTGGTGGTGGGCGTCTCGGCGTCGGGTGGCAACGCCCGGGTTGTCGACGTGCTCACGCGCGCCGCCCAGCACGGCGTGTGGACACTGGCCGTCACCTCGACCCCGGACAGCGCCGTGGCGCGGGCCGCGCAGCACGCGCTGGTGCTTCCCTTGACCGGCTTGCTGCCATGCCCTGGGATCCGCACCTTCCAGGCCAGCCTCCTGACCCTGTACGTGGTCGCGATCGAGATCGGCCGAGCCCGAGGCCACCTCGCCGACAGCGCAGCCGACACCGTGGGTGCCGAGCTCGCAGCGGTGGCCGACGCCGTGGCGGCGACCACCGACCTGGTACGGCACAACTGCGCCCGGGTGGCCGATCAGGTGGCTGGCGCACCGGTGATGCTGGCACTGGGCAGCGGTCCCGGATACGGCAGTGCCCAGTTCGCCGCCGCCGAACTCGTCGAGGCAGCCGGGGTGCTCGCCGCGGCGCAGGACCTCCAGGAGTGGGAACATGTCGAGGTGCTGGCCCGCCCGCTGGACATGCCGACCTTGGTGTTCGCGGCGGCGGGCCGTACCCGGCGGCGCGCTCTGGCCGTGGCGCGGCGGGCCCGCGCACTCGGCCGCACCGTGATCGCTATTGGCCCCGGCAGCACATGCGCGAGCACCACGGCGGTACCCACCGACACCCCCGTGTGGAAGCTGATCTTCCACCACAGGGTGATCGGCCCCATCACCAGCACCCACCACGCCAGCATCACGGCCACCGACGCCGTCACCACCCCAGGAGCGTCCAACACCGCGAGCACGGCCAGCCCGACCACCACGGCGGCGAACCCTGCCGCCATCGGCCCCTTCCGCGACGCCTAGCTCCACCAGGTGAATCGAATCCAGGCGGCCCCGCCGCACCCCGACCGCGCACAACGCCGCGGCCAGCAGCCCCCCACCCAGCCCCCGCCACCCCTCAGCGAGCAGTCCAGCCGCCGGCGGCATGACGATCCACGTCAGGCCGCCTCTCCAGCCGCCTCCCCGCCTTCCACACGCTGATCAGCCATTGCGCCTCCTCGGCGATCTCTGAGCCCTTGGACGCTTCGAGGGGAATGCTCCCTCAAACTGGTCAAGACGTGATTGCACGCATGTGGGGGTTCCGAGATGCTCCTTGACCGTTACCACTGCGTCCGTCGTGCCGGGCGCCCAGGATGACGGCGTGCGACTCCAGCCCAAGGCGACCCGCCCGACGCCACCACGGTGGCGAGCGGTGACGTGGACCCCTGGCGCGTCGCGTGCGCTTCTCATGGCGGTGAGCGCGTTCCTCACCACGGCGTTCTCGCCCCCTGCGCCCGGCAGGGCTGAAGCACTTCCAGCGTCTCCGCTTGTACGCCAGTAACAGCACTTCTTCCTCACATATGCCTTGGGCAGGGCTGGCTGGTGTGCCGCCATGGAGGAGCGCCGCAGGGGCATCGGCCGCCTTGCCTTTCCGGTTCAGAAGAAGAAGGCGCACGCAGTGATCAACTTTGGGCCGGAGGCTGCCCTCTGGCAGCAGATAGTCTCCGCCGCAGGGCCGCTCCTCTGCGCGTTGGCGTCCTAACCAGGATGGCCAAGGCAACCATGCCGGCCGGCAGCAGGGATCGAAGGCAGCTCTTGGAGGGATGCCACCGGAATAGGGCGGAACCGGGCCGCGGGGTGGCACAGCTGCTGGTCAGCGTTACGCGAGTGCTGCGTAGGCGGCGGAGTCGCCGAGGTGGCCGAGACGTCAGCCTGCGCTCTGGCCCGTAGTTTGGTGTTGATCAGAGGGGTGGCGGGATCGGAGTGGTGTGGTGAGAGTGCTGTCGGGACGGTATGAGCTGCTGGAGCCGTTGGGGCGCGGCGGCATGGGGGTGGTGTACCGGGCGCGTGACCGGGAGCTGGAGCGGATGGTGGCGGTCAAGGTGCTGCCCGCGCAGATGCTGCGCGATGAGGACTTCCGGGCCCGGTTCCGCCGGGAGGCGCGGGCGGCGGCGGGCTTGTCGCATCCCCACATCGCGACCGTCTACGACGTCGGTGAGGACAGCGGTGAGGACATCGGTGACGGGGATCCGGTTCCGTATCTGGTGATGGAGCTGGTGGAGGGCGGGACACTGGCCGATCTGCTGCGCCAGGCGCCGCCGTCCCCGGACGAGGCCGGGCAGATCGTGGCGGCGGTCCTGGAGGCGTTGGAGCACAGTCACGGCCGGGAGGTGGTGCACCGCGACATCAAGCCCGCCAACATCATGGTCCACCGCGTCGGCGGCCGGGTGCGGGTGAAGGTGATGGACTTCGGGATCGCCAAGCTCATGTCGGAGACGGCCACCCGACTGACCGCCACCGGAATACAGATCGGCACCCCGTCCTACATGTCGCCCGAGCAGGCCGACGGCAAGCCTGCCGACGCCCGCTCGGATCTGTACTCCACCGGATGCGTGTTGTATGAGCTGCTCACCGGCCGGCCGCCCTTCACCGGGCACTCGCCCGCCGTCGTGCTCTTCCAGCACATCCACAAGACCCCGCAGCCGCCCTCCCAACTGAGCCCGGCCTTGGCCCCCTTCTGGGACCAGATACTGGCGACCGCGCTGGCCAAAGACCCCCAACAGCGCCACCGGGATGCCGCGGCCATGCGCCAGGCCATCGAAACCGGCTTAGCCGCCCCCACCACCCAGGCGCCTCCGCCGACCCTGCCCCTCGCGTCCGCACCGGTATCCGCAACACGAGATCAGGTGCACCGGGTCCTGTCCCGCCGCCGCCTGCTCACCGGGCTGGGCGTCGCAGGCCTGGCCGCCGCCCTGCCGGCCGCCTACTGCACCTTCACCCGGGAAGACACCGCCACCCTCCTCGGCCAGCGCCTCGCCGGCCACAACGGCATCGCCCACTCGGTGGCGTTCAGCCCCGACGGCAGAACCCTGGCCACCGGCAGCTATGACAACACCGTGCGGTTGTGGGACGTGGCCACCCGCACCTCCATCG
This sequence comes from Nonomuraea sp. NPDC004702, assembly GCF_053601695.1. NCBI lineage: Bacteria > Bacillati > Actinomycetota > Actinomycetes > Streptosporangiales > Streptosporangiaceae > Nonomuraea > Nonomuraea sp. NPDC004702. The sequence continues at coordinate 961 of NZ_JBSGCE010000059.1, read as the reverse complement.
GCCGCCCCCTCGCCGCCCGCAACAACCCGACGGGCACCGTCACCTCGGTCGCGTTCAGCCCGGACGGCAAGATCCTGGCCGCCGACGATGACGACACCGTGCGGCTGTGGGACGTGGCCACCCGCACCTCCATCGGCCGCCCCCTCACCGGCCACACCGACTGGGTCGCCGCGCTGGCGTTCAGCCCCGATGGCAAGATCCTGGCCACCGGCAGCAGCGACCACACCGTCCGGTTGTGGGACGTGGCCACCCGAACCCCCATCGGCCGCCCCCTCACCGGCCACACCGAAGGCGTCGACTCGGTGGCGTTCAGCCCCGATGGCAAGATCCTGGCCACCGGCAGCAGCGACCACACCGTCCGGTTGTGGGACGTGGCCACCCGCACCTCCATCGGCCGCCCCCTCACCGGCCACACCGACTGGGTCTTGTCGGTGGCGTTCAGCCCGGACGGGAAGATCCTGGCCACCGGCAGCAGGGACGGCACCGTGCGGTTGCGGCAACTGCGAAGTGATTCAGATTGATCAAGCCTACGACCCGTTTCTGCCGTATTCCGGCACAACTCCTTGGAGAGGTGGCTTGAGCACCGCCGGGCGGTGGTGGCGGCCCGCCGCGAGCATCGGAAGGCCAGGCGCCAGGACCGTCGTGAACGGTGCCAGGCCAGACGTGCGGAACGTGCGCGGCGGCGGGAGGAGCGGCAGCTCCGATGTCACGTCAGATCTGACGTTGATCCGCCCCCTTCGGCGCCGACGACGGGGGCGGGGTGACCTTCGGTTCGGGCAGGTTCAGCAGCTTGCACGGTTCCTGGATATCAGGGTGAGCTGGTGGACCGCCCGGACCAGGGCGGCCGGATGGTGACCACCTTCTCGCTCAGCAGCGGCCATGACATAGATGTGGCCGCTGCTGAGCCCGCTGATCGATGATCTGCGCCAGTGATCGGGCTGGGGAAAGGGCCGGCACCGAC
>NZ_JBSGCE010000058.1:0-57011 GCF_053601695.1 Nonomuraea sp. NPDC004702 | reverse complement strand
GCCGGGCGTGAAAGCCCGGCCCACGACCATGTCACCCGCAGGCTGTCGGTCGGTTTGTCAGAGGGCGATGCCGAGCAGGGCGTCGGTCAGGTCCTTGACCAGGCCGGGCTGCTGCGGGCCGCCCTCGGCCAGCGCCCGCTCGGCCCAGGCGTCGATCGCGGCCAGCGCGCCCGGCGAGTCGAGATCGTCGGCCATCCGCTCGCGGACCGCGGCCAGCAGCTCCTCCGCGCGCGGCGCGCCCGGCAGGGCGACGGCCGAGCGCCACAGCGCGAGCCGGCGCTCGGCGGCGGCGAGCTGGCCGGGCGTGTACTCCCAGTCCTCCCGGTAGTGGTGGGCCAGCAGGACGAGCCGCACGGCCATCGGGTCGTGCCGCTGCCGCAGCCGGCTGACGAACACCAGGTTGCCCTTGGACTTCGACATCTTCTCGCCGTCGAGCGCCACCATGCCCGCGTGCGTGTAGAACTTGGCGAACGGCCACTCCCCCGTCGCCGCGTGCCCTTCGGAGGCGCCGCACTCGTGGTGCGGGAAGATCAGGTCGGAGCCGCCGCCCGCCACGTCGTAGCCGGGGCCCAGGTTGCGCAGCGCGATCGCGGTGCACTCGATGTGCCAGCCGGGACGCCCCCGGCCCAGGCTCGTCTCCCAGGCCGGTTCGCCGGGCCGCTCGGCCCGCCACAGCAGCCAGTCGAGCGGGTGCCGCTTGCCCGGCCGGTCGGGGTCTCCGCCGCGCTCGGCGGACAGGGCCAGCATCTCGGCCTCGTCGTAGCCGGACACCTGGCCGAACTTGGGGGCGTCGGCCACCTTGAAGTAGACGTCGCCGTCGAGGTCGTAGGTGCAGCCCTTGGCGGCGAGCTCGGTGATCAGGTCGGCGACGTGGCCCACGACCTCGGTGACGCCGACGTACTCGCGCGGCGGCAGGATGCGCAGGGCCTCCATGTCGGTGCGGAACAGCTCGATCTCGCGCTCGGCCAGTTCCTGCCAGTCGATGCCGGTCTGGGCGGCCCGCTCCAGCAGCGGGTCGTCCACGTCGGTGGCGTTCTGGGTGTAGTGGACCTCGTGCCCGGCGTCCCGCCACATCCGGCCCACCAGGTCGAAGGCGTGGTAGGTGTTGGCGTGGCCGAGGTGGGTGGCGTCGTAGGGGGTGATGCCGCAGACGTACATCCGGGCGGTGGGGCCGGGATCGGTCTGCCGCACCTGCCTCGTCGTCGTGTCGTAGAGACGCAGCGGAATGCTCTCACCTGGGAGCTTGGGGATGTTCTGGGCAGACCACGATCTCATGCCTTTGAGCCTATCCGTGCCGTAAGGTCCGTGAACTCGTAGGCGGTGTCGTCCTGGCCCAGGGTGACCCGCATCACCGACAGCGAGGCGTAGACGCGGCCGTCGGGCAGGGTGTTGCGCACCAGGAGGGCGTCCGGCCGGTCGGAGTGCGCGCCGGTGATCAGCTCCGCCCAGTCGGGCGCGCTCGCGAAGCGCGGCAGGTGGGCCCGTACGCGGCCGGCGTCCGGGTCGAGGCCGGTGTTGACGACCATGCTGGTGCCGTCGGGCAGGGCGGAGGCGGTGAGGCGGTCGCCGTCCCAGCTGAACAGCCGCACGCCGGACAGGTCGGCGAGCACGAGGTGGAAGGGGTCGTAGCGGGTCAGGTCGACGTCCGGGACGTCGCCCGTGGACACCGCGATCAGGGCCAGGTCGCCGCGGGAGACCCTGGTGGTCTCGGGGGCCATCGTGCCGTGGCCGTTGAGGAGGGCGGCGGCGCGGCAGGCGGACGGGGAGACGGCCATCCAGGTGCCGCCGCCCTTGAGGTCACGGCCGCCGATCACCCCGGGATGCTCGGGCCAGTGCTCCCCGGGCGCCTCCCAGGGGCGGTCGGTGAGCTCGTCCCGCACGCCCATGAGGGTCAGCGGCTCCCCGGTTCTCACGATCAGCGTGCACATGCGGCAAAGGGTATAAAACCCCCGCCAGTCCTCAGATGGGGGGCCAGGGAACGGCCGGCCACCCTTCCGACGGGTACGGATGCACCCCGGTGTCCAGCAGCCGCCTGACCCGCCGCCAGGTGGCCTCCACCTCGGCCAGCGTGAGCAGCTCGCGCAGCCGCCGCCCCAGCGAGCCCGACTCCAGGTCGCGCTCCAGCTTGGCCAGCACCGCCACCGCCTCGCGCGCCAGCGGCTTGCCCCGCCACTGCCACAGCACGGTACGCAGTTTGTCCTCGACCGAGAAGCAGACGCCGTGGTCGACGCCGTAGACGTGCCCGGTCGGCAGCGGCAGCAGGTGACCGCCCTTGCGGTCGGCGTTGTTGACCACCGCGTCGAACACCGCCATCCGGCGCACCACCGGGTTGCGGCTCTTGACCAGCCGCATCAGGTCGATCTCGCGCTCGGTGTCGATCCACAGCTGACACATGCCGGGCCCGAACGGGCCCTCGCGGTAGACGGTCGGCGGCACGATGCGCCAGCCGGTCGCCTGGGAGACCTCGTAGGCGGCCACCTCGCGGGCGGCGAGGGTGCCGTCGGGGAAGTCCCACAGGGGGCGCTCGCCGCGGACGGGCTTGTAGACGCAGGCGGCGCTGCGGCCGCCCAGCTTGATCGAGCAGTAGAGGGTCATGTTGGTGGCCTCGACCAGGCGGCCGGCCACCTCCAGGCGCCCGTCGCGCAGCAGCGTGAGCGCCTCCTCCTCCTGCATGATCGGCCCTTGTGGCGGCTTGACGGCCGGTTCGCTCTCAGGAGCGGTCATGAAGCCGCCTCACCCCCGCGGTAGCCGTTGAGTCGGACGCAGACATGGCCTTCGGCGTCGAGCGGCTGCCCGCACAGGGGGCAGGGAGGCCGGCCCGCCGCCACGATCTGGAGCGCCCTGCGGGTGAAGGCACGGGCTGCCCCGGCGCTGATCCGCACCCGCAGCACGGCGGGGTCGGGGCCGTCGAGGTCCTCCTCGTCGATGACCTCCTGCGCCTCGATCACCACCTGGGACTTGTCGTCGTCCCAGGCGAGCGCCATGGTGCCGACCCGGAAGTCCTCCGCGACCGGCACGTCGAGGGGGGCGTCGTCGGCCAGGTCGGCCGGAGCCAGCGCGGGCACGTGCGCGGTGCCCCCGCTGAGCCGCAGAACCTCGTCGAGCAGCTCGTCGAGCCTGCCCGCGAGCGCAGCCACCTGCAGCTTCTCCAGCGCCACGGTGGTCAGTCTGCCCTCGGCCCTGGCCTGCAGAAAAAAGACCCGCGCGCCCGGCTGCCCCAGGGCGCCGGCGACGAACCTCTCCGGTGGGTCGTAGTCGAAGACCGGCATAGCCTGACCTTACGTGGTCCCGGGTCCACCGCCGACGGCGGCATCGCTCCCGGTGATGTTTTCTCCCCCGTCTTTCTCCTCCGAATCCTCAGGCAACCGCAATTCCCCCATATCGTTAATCCTGAGAACAAAGGGACGCAAGGGGGCATAGCGAATCACGGTGAGGGCCGCAGGATCGGCTGTTATCCGCTGAAAATGATCGAGGTGCAGCCCCAGAGCGTCCGCCACGATCGCCTTGATGACGTCTCCGTGGGTGCACGCCAGGTAGACACCCTTCAACCCGAGGCGTCGATTCCACTCCCGGACCGCGGCGACCGCCCGATGTTGCATATCGGCCAGCGACTCCCCTTCCGGAAATGTCACCGCACTCGGATGCGCCTGTACGGTCTGCCAGAGCGGCTCCCGCGCGAGCTCCTTGAGCGGGCGGCCCGTCCAGGCGCCGTAGCCGCACTCGATCAGCCGCTCGTCGAGGACCACGTCCGCCCCGCGGCCCTTGGCGACGGCCTCGGCGGTCTCGCGGCAGCGTTCGAGCGGGCTGGAGACGACGGCGTCGAGCCGGACCCCGGCGATGCGGCCGGCCAGCGCCTCGGCCTGCGCCCGCCCGGCCTCGCTCAGGTGCACCCCCGGGGTGCGCCCGGCCAGCACCGGCCCGGTGAGGTCGGTCAGCCCGTGGCGGGCCAGCAGAAGGGTGGTCACACCAGCAAGTGTCGCAGGCGCGGATCACCATGTTTCACGCACCTGCGAGAAAACTTCGCATCCACCCGCCGCCACGCTCCTCACCAGGCAGGACATTGGAGCGGCGGACTGGCGGGCGAGCCCGTTCTTGGTAACCTGGCGGGATCATGGAGCAGCGCTATGTCGGCCGCAGCGGCCTGTCGGTGTCCCGGCTGGGGCTCGGCACGATGACCTGGGGCCGTGACACCGACCCGGAGGAGGCCGCCGCCCAGCTCCGTTCGTTCGTCGACGCGGGCGGCACCCTCGTCGACACCGCCGACGTCTACACCGGGGGCGACTCCGAGCGGCTGCTCGGCCGCATGCTGCGCGACTCCGTGCCGCGCTCGGAGCTGGTGATCTCCACCAAGGCCGTGGTCACCCCGACCGGCCGCCGGCCGCGCGACGCCTCCAGGCGCCACCTGATCGCCGCCGTCGACGAGTCGCTCAACCGGCTCGGCCTCGACTACGTCGACCTGTGGCAGCTCCACACCTACGACGCCGAGGTGCCGCTGGAGGAGACCCTGGCCGCCCTCGACGCGATCGTCTCCTCCGGCCGGGCCGTCTACGCCGGCGTGTGCGACTACGCGGGCTGGCAGCTCGCCGCCGCCGCGGTCACCCAGAAGTCGGTCCCCGGCCGCATCCCGATCACCTCGGCCCAGGTCGAGTACTCGCTGCTGGCCCGCGAGCCCGAGCGCGAGCTGCTGCCCGCCGCCGCCCACCTCGACGTCGGCGTGCTGGCCTGGTCGCCGCTGGGCCGGGGCGTGCTGACCGGCAAGTACCGCACCGGCATCCCGGCCGACTCCCGCGCCGCGACGCCGCACTTCGCCGACTTCGTCCGCCCCTATCTCGACGAGCGCGGCCGCAGCGTGGTCGAGTCGGTCACCACCGCCGCCGACGGGCTCGGCGTCTCGCCGCTGGCGGTGGCCTTGTCGTGGGTGCGCGACCAGCCCGGGGTGGCCTCGGCGATCGTCGGCGCCCGCACCCACACGCAGCTCAAAGGGATTCTGTCGGCCGAGGACGTCGTGCTCCCGATCGAGATCCGGGAGGCGCTCGATGACGTGTCCTCGCTCGACTGACGACGAACGAGAGTCCAACTCGCGTATCACTAGTCGATACCGAATCGCAACTTTACCGGGAAAAAGCCTGCGTCTGACGGGCCTTGTCCATAAGGATTTCCTCCTGAAGCGACACAGGAGGGGACGGATGGGGAGCAGGACCGCGATCTCGGCCGGGGTGCTCGCGGTGGCGCTGGCGGCGATCCCGGCGGGGGCGCCGGCCGCTTCCGCCGCCGCCGTCCAGGGCTGCCCGGGCGAGGGTGGGCTGCTCTCGGGCGTCACCGACACGCTGTGCGACGTCGTCGGCGCGCTCACGGGCACGGTCGACGACGTGACCGGCGGCAAGGCCGACCCGGTGACCAAGGGCGTCGACAAGGCCACCGACGAGGTGCTCGGCACCGTCGGCGACGCCGTGCCGACCGGCAGGCCCGCCAAACCGTCCCACTCGGACCGCCCCTCCCCCAGCCCCAGCCACAGCGACCTGGTGCCCGAGACGCTGAAGGACGTGTGCCTGCCGGTGCTGGCCTGCGACGACCAGGGCGTGCTCCCGTCGCTGACGGCCTACCCCACCCCGACGGCCTCGCCCGGAACCGAGACCGGGCCCGAGACCGAGACCGGGCGCCGCCGGAGCGACCGGCCGCGCGAGCGCGAGACCGACGAGGCCACCGCGCCGCTGCCGACGCAGCCGCCCACGCCGCCGCAGCACCAGCCGTACACGCTGGACGACGAGCGGCCGGTCACCGCCGAGGAGCCGACCGCCGATCCCGACGACTCGCGGGTGGAGCTGCTGTGGCCCAACCCGTTCGGGCGCGAGCTGGCCGTGCCGCTGCGCGACCAGCGGGTGGTGCGGCCCAGCCCGCCGGCTCAGGACGTGCTGGGCACCGTGCTGACGATCGTGCTGCTGGGGTCGGCCGTGCTGGCCACCCGGATCGTGCAGCAGCGGCGGCACCGGGCCGAGCCGAGCGAGTCGATCCCGTTCGAGCCGGCCCCGGCGGGCAGCAGCGGCAGGCACCGCCTGGCGTGAGGCGCTCAGCCGCCGATCGCGTGCGCGCCGCCGTCGACGTGCACGATCTCGCCGGTGGTGGCGGGGAACCAGTCGGACATGAGCGCCACGCAGGCCTTGGCGGCCGGGACGGTGTCGGTGAGGTCCCAGCCCAGCGGCGAGCGCTCGGGCCAGCTCTCCTCGAACTCCTTGAAGCCCGGGATCGACTTGGCGGCCATCGTGCGCAGCGGCCCGGCCGAGACCAGGTTGACCCGGATGTTGTGCTTGCCCAGGTCGCGGGCGAGGTAGCGGCTGCACGACTCGAGGCCGGCCTTGGCCACGCCCATCCAGTCGTAGACCGGCCAGGCCTTGGAGGCGTCGAAGTCGAGGCCGACGACCGCGCCGCCCTCCTTCATCAGCGGCAGGCAGGCCACGGCCAGCGACTTGAACGAGTACGTGGAGACCTGCAGGGCGGTGGCGACGTCCTCCCACGGCGTGTTGAGGAAGTTGCCGCCGAGGGCGCTCTGCGGCGCGAAGCCGATGGAGTGCACGACGCCGTCGAGCCCGTCGACGTGCTCGCCCACGCGGGCGGCCAGCGTGTCGAGCTGGTCGGTGTCCTGGACGTCGAGCTCCAGCACCGGCGGGGTCTGGGGCAGCCGCTTGGCGATGCGCTCGACCAGGCTCAGCCGGCCGAACCCGGTGAGCACGACCGTGGCGCCCTCCTCCTGGGCCAGCTTGGCCACCGAGAAGGCGATGGAGGCGTCGGTGAGCACGCCGGTCACGAGGATCCGCTTGCCTTCGAGAATTCCCACGTCAGTGCCCCATTCCGAGTCCGCCGTCGACCGGGATCACGGCCCCGGTGATGTACGAGGCGTCGTCGCCGGCCAGGAAGCGGACGACGCGCGCGATCTCCGCGGGGGCGGCCTGCCGCCCGAGCGGGATGTTCTTGACGATGGCCTCCTGGTCGAGACCGGACGTCATGTCGGTGGCCACGAAGCCGGGCGCCACCACGTTGACGGTGATGTTGCGCGAGCCGTACTCGCGGGCCAGGGAGCGGGCGAAGCCGACCAGGCCGGCCTTGGAGGCGGCGTAGTTGGCCTGGCCCGCCTGGCCGGACAGGCCGACCACGGAGGAGATGAGGATGATGCGGCCGCGCTTGATCTTCATCATGGGCCTGATGGCGCGCTTGGCCACGCGGTAGGCCCCGGTCAGGTTGGCGTCGATGACGTCGGTGAAGGTCTCCTCCTTCATCATCGCCAGCAGGGTGTCCTTGGTGATGCCCGCGTTGGAGACGAGGACCTCGACCGGCCCCTGCTCGGCCTCGACCTTGTCGAAGGCGGCCTCGACCTCGGCCGTGCTGGTGACGTCGCAGCGGACGCCGAACAGACCCTCCGGCGGCTCCCCCGATCGGTAGGTGACCGCGACGGCGTCGCCGGCCGCGGCGAGTTCACGGGCGATCGCGAGGCCGATGCCGCGATTGCCTCCGGTGACGAGTACAGAGCGTGCCATGGCATCTGACGCTATCTCTTACTTGCGGGTATCCGCTTGTCCGGGTGGCACAAGATCACAGGGTTAGGATCGTGGACATGCGCCAGATCGATCCCGATTTCCTGGAACTGCCGCTGCGGCAGCTCGCGGACGCGGCCCTGCAACGCGCCCGCGACCTCGGCGCCGAGCACGCCGACTTCCGGCTCGAACGCGTCAGGGCCGAGACGCTGCGCCTGTACGACGCCCGCCTCGAAGGCGCGCTCGACGCCGACGACCTCGGCTACGCGGTCCGTGTCGTCAAGGGTGGCACATGGGGGTTCGCGGCCGGCATCCACCTGACCCCGCAGGCCGCCGCGGCGGTGGCCGAGCAGGCGGTGCGGGTGGCCGAGGTGAGCGCGCCGGTCAACCGGGAGCCCATCGAGCTGGCGCCCGAGCCGGTGCACGCCGACGCGGTGTGGGTCTCCGACTACGACGTCGACCCGTTCGAGGTGCCCTCCGCCGACAAGGTGGGGCTGCTGGCCGACTGGTCGGCCGGGCTGCTCAAGGGCGCCGACCACGTCTCGGCGCGGCTGCTGCAGGTCAAGGAGCAGAAGTTCTACGCCGACACCGCGGGCACGGTGACCACGCAGCAGCGCGTGCGGGTGCATCCGTCGCTCAACGCGATGAAGGCGCACGAGGGCGGCTTCGACGACATGTCCACGATCGCGCCGCCGGTCGGCCGCGGCTACGAGTACCTGACCGGCACGGGCTGGGACTGGCCGGCCGAGCTGGGCCGGCTGCCCGAGCTGCTGGCCGAGAAGCTGGCCGCGCCCTCGGTCGAGGCGGGCGACTACGACCTGGTGATCGACCCGTCCAACCTGTGGCTGACGATCCACGAGTCGATCGGCCACGCCACCGAGCTCGACCGCGCGCTGGGCTACGAGGCCGCCTACGCCGGCACCAGCTTCGCCACCTTCGACCAGCTCGGCGAGCTGGTCTACGGCTCGCCGCTGATGAACGTCACCGGCGACCGCACGGTCACCCACGGCCTGGCCACGGTCGGCTACGACGACGAGGGCGTGCGGGGGCAGAGCTTCGACATCGTCAAGGACGGCGTGCTGGTGGGCTACCAGCTCGACCGGCGGATGGCGCTGATGAAGGGGTTCGGGCGCTCCAACGGGTGCGCGTTCGCCGACTCCCCCGGCCACATGCCGATCCAGCGCATGGCGAACGTGTCGCTGGCCGCCGCGCCCGGCGGGCCCTCCACCGAGGAGCTGATCGCGGGGGTGGAGCGCGGCCTGTACATCGTGGGCGACAAGAGCTGGTCGATCGACATGCAGCGCTACAACTTCCAGTTCACCGGGCAGCGGGCGTACCGGATCTCGCACGGGAAGCTGGCCGGGCAGGTCAGAGACTTCGCCTACCAGGCCACCACGACCGATTTCTGGCAGTCGATGGACGGCGTCGGCGGGCCGGGCACGTACGTGCTGGGCGGCGCCTTCAACTGCGGCAAGGGCCAGCCGGGGCAGGTCGCGCCGGTCAGCCACGGATGCCCGTCGGCGCTGTTCAGGGGCGTGCGCGTGCTCAACACGGTGCAGGAGGGCGGCAAGTGACTACTCCGCAGGAGATGGTGGAGAGGGCTCTGGAGCTCTCCGCGAACGACGGCTGCGTGGTGCTGGTGGACGAGGGCTCCACGGCCAACCTGCGTTTCGCGGGCAACACGCTGACCACCAACGGCGTGGCCCGCTCGTCCCGGCTGACCGTGATCTCGGTGGCCGGGCAGGGCGTGGGCGTGGTCTCGCGCTCGGCCGTGCGCGCCGACCAGCTCCCCGACGTGGTCGCGGCGGCCGACCGGGCGGCCCGCGAGGCCCGGCCGGCCGAGGACGCCCGCCCGCTGGTCGAGGGCGGCCCGGCCGCCCCCGGCTGGGACGACGAGGTGCGGCCGACCGACATCGGGGTGTTCGAGCGGTTCGCGCCCGCGCTCGGCGAGGCGTTCTCGGCCGCCGAGTCCGGCGACAGGAAGCTCTACGGCTTCGCCGAGCACTCCCTCACCTCGACCTTCCTCGGCACCTCCACCGGCGTGCGGCTGCGGCACGACCAGCCGACCGGCCGCCTGGAGCTCAACGCCAAGTCCGGCGACCTGAAGCGGTCGGCCTGGACCGGCGTGTTCACCGAGGACTTCGCCGACGTCGACGTGGCCGCGCTCGACGCCTCGCTGGCCCAGCGCCTGGAGTGGGCCAAGAACCGGGTCGACCTGCCCGCGGGCCGCTACGAGACGCTGCTGCCGCCGAGCGCGGTGGCCGACCTGATGATCTACCTGTACTGGTCCTCGGGCGCCAGGGACGCGCTCGACGGCCGCTCGGTGTTCTCCGGGCCGGGCGGCGGCACGCGGGTGGGCGAGCAGCTCGCCACGCTGCCGATCACGCTGTCCAGCGATCCCCGGGCCGCGGGCATCTCGTGCGCGCCGTTCGTCACCGCGCACGCCTCCAGCCGCGACGGCTCGGTGTTCGACAACGGCCTGCCGCTGGGCCCCACCGACTGGATCAGGGACGGCCGGCTGGAGTCGCTGCTCCAGACGCGCTACTCGGCCGAGCTGAGCGGGCTGCCGGTGACGCCCGGCATCGACAACCTGGTCATGTCCGGCCCGGCGGAGGGCGCCCGGTCGCTGGAGGAGATGATCGCCTCCACGCGGCGCGGGCTGCTCGTCACCTGCCTGTGGTACATCCGCGCGGTCGATCCCCAGACGCTGCTGGTCACGGGCCTCACCCGCGACGGCGTCTACCTGGTGGAGCACGGCGAGGTCGTCGGCGAGGTGAACAACTTCCGGTTCAACGAGAGCCCGGTCGACCTGCTCGGGCGCGTCACGGAGGTGGGGGCGGCCGAGCGCACGCTGCCCCGCGAGTGGAACGACTACTTCCAGCGCACGGTGATGCCGCCGCTGCGGGTGCCGGACTTCAACATGTCGACGGTCAGCCAGGCGAGCTGACCCCGCCGTACGTCGGGGCCGTACGTCACGGCCGTGAGCGCCCGCCGTCCCGCGATCGAGCGGGGCGGCGGGCGTCGTCGTGCCGGCCGCCGTCCGGGCCTTCAGCGGGCCGCAGGGCGGGCCGGGGCCGGGACGGGCGTCGGTGTGCCGGGGCGCCGGCCCCGGGCCGTGCGGGGACGGTCAGGAGTCCTCCAGGCGGAAGCCCACCTTCATGCCCACCTGGTAGTGCGCGATCTCGCCTCCGTCGAGGTGGCCGCGGATCTCGGTGACCTCGAACCAGTCCAGGTGGCGCAGGGTCTGCGAGGCCCGCTGGAGGCCGTTGCGGATGGCCTGGTCAAGGCTCTCCCCCGACGTGCCGACTATCTCAGTGACCCGATACGTTCGATCCGTCATCTCCCCATCCTCCTTACTCGAAGGCCATGATCGCATGACCCTCCTCAGCGCCCGGCCGCGCCGTCGCGCCCTGCCCGTACGAGGTCTACCGTGGAAGGTATGAAGGGGTGGCGCAAGAAGCCGGACGTCCATCAGGTCACCGACGCCAGACCCTCGCTCACGGCGGACATCCGCAAGCGTGAGGTCGCCTACCTGATCAAGATGGGCATCCGGACGATCTGCCTGATCCTGGCGGTCGTGGTGCCGGTGCCGTGGCCCTACCGGCTGCTGTTCATCGCCGGGGCAGTGTTTTTGCCATACATTGCCGTAATCGGGGCCAATGAGCGCAGCGAGGGCGCGCCGCCGCCCCACTTTCAGTCCCCCGAGGCTAACCAAACCGAGATACCGCTGCATCGACGCGAGATCGGGTCGTGACTAAGTCTTGACGCATCCCATGGGTTGTAGGTGTACGCTTTAGGCAAGCGCTCCGGTCCCCCGTCGGAGTGCTGGTGCCGGCGTTCCGGGCCCCCGTCGGAACGCCGATGAAGCGACGCCGGGTGGTTTGCCCCCGTAACCACCCGGCGTCGCCCTTTTCCTGGCCAGCCCTTTGCATTGGACGATCAGTCCCCGTGCCGGCCGGAGTCCGATAGGACCGCTTTCCCGAAATCGTTTACACCGGCCTCCTCCTCGCAATTCCCAGGAAATCTGGAGGAAGCGGTCAGCTTGACTTCAAGAGTTCGTTCGAGTGTCAGCCATCAGTCAGGGTCTCGGTGGTCGCCTGCTCCCAGTTCTTCGCCAATGTGACCAGTCTGGCCACGGCGTCCTCAGGGGCGCTGCCCGCGCCCTGGGCCAGCCCGAGCAGGTAGGCGGTGAGCGGCGCGGCGGGCCTGGCCACCCCGTGGGCGACCTCCTTGGTCAGGTCGAGGACCAGGTCGCGGTCCACCCGGGCGGGGTCGACGCCCAGCTCCTTGCACACCAGCGCCGTCCACTCGGCGAGTACGTTCATGCGAGCCTCCTTCAGGTCGTCCATCGTGTCGCAGTCGAACCACGGCCGGCCCGGCGAGGCCAGCCGCGTTCCGGTCAGGGGGCCGAGCAGGCCCTTGAGGGAACGCCCGGGGTAGGCGGCGAGCGCCGCCCGCAGCTGCGGCACCGGCCAGGCGCCGACGAGCCACTGCTCGCGGCCGTCGTCGTCGACCATGACCGCCCCCGCTCCGGGACGGGCCGCCGCCAGCAGCTCCCGCACGTGCGCGGCCGTCAGGAACGGCAGGTCACCGGCGAGCAGCACCAGCCACGGCGCCTCGACCTCGCGCAACCCGGCGGCCAGCGCGGGGACGGGCCCGCCGCCCGGCGGGTCCTCCCGCGTGAACACGACCCCGGGCAGCTCCCGGCGCGGCCCGACGACGACCGTGCGGCGCGCGCCGGACGCCGCCGCGACCACCCGCTCGACCAGCGGACGGCCGCCGACGGCCAGGCCGGGCTTGTCGGCGCCGCCCAGGCGGCGGGCCGCTCCCCCGGCCAGGACGACCGCGTCGAAGAGCATCGTCAGCCGCCGATGGCCGACATCGGCCTGGACGGCTGGAGGAAGGACGGGTCGTCGATGCCGTGCCCGGCGCGCTTGCGGGCGACCGCGGCGACCCAGCGGGCGGCCAGGTCGTCGTCGGAGGCGCCCGCGCGCATGGCGGTCTTGAGGTCGGACTCCTCGGTGGCGAACAGGCAGTTGCGCACCTGGCCGTCGGCGGTGAGCCGGACCCGGTCGCAGGCGCCGCAGAACGGGCGCGTCACCGAGCCGATCACGCCGACCCGGGCCGGGCCGCCGCCGACCAGGAACCGCTCGGCCGGGGCGCTGCCGCGCTGCTCCAGGTCGTCGGGGGTCAGGTCGAAGGCGGCCGAGAGGCGTTCGAGGATCTCGTCGGCGGTGATCATGCCTTCGCGGGTCCAGCCGTGCTGGGCGTCGAGCGGCATCTGCTCGATGAAGCGCAGCTCGTAGCCGCGCTCCAGGCAGAAGCGCAGCAGCGGCACGGCCTCGTGGTCGTTGACGCCGCGCATGAGCACCGCGTTGACCTTGACCGGGCGCAGACCCGCCGCGTCGGCGGCGGCCAGCCCCGCGATGACGTCGGCGTGCCGGTCGCGGTGGGCGAGCTGCTTGAACGTGGCCGGGTCGAGCGTGTCGAGTGAGACGTTGACCCGGTCGAGGCCGGCCCGCGCCAGCGGCTCGGCCAGCCGGGCCAGGCCGATGCCGTTGGTGGTCAGCAGCACCTGGGGACGCGGGTCGAGGGCGGTGGTGCGGGCGACGATGTCGACCAGCTCGCGCCGCAGCAGCGGCTCGCCGCCGGTGTAGCGCACCTCGGTGACGCCCAGCCGCTCGACGCCTATGCGCACCAGCCGGACGATCTCGTCGGCCGTCAGCAACTGGGCCTTGGGCAGCCAGTCGAGCCCTTCGGGCGGCATGCAGTACGTGCAGCGCAGATTGCACTTGTCCGTGAGGGACACCCGCAGATCCGTCGCCACCCGTCCGAACGAGTCTCGCAACATGGGGCGTCACCTCCTGTCCGTTTCGCCAGAGAGCCAGACTACGACGGGTGTCGCGCGGCGCTCAAAACCGCCTGCCTGTCCCTGGCAGGCAACGCGCCGCGCCGGTGATCGATTCCGTGGGGCCGCCGGGACGGGATCGTCAGGGGTGGGCGGCGTGCCAGGACTCTCGGGCGTCGATGAGCTCCGACAGGTGCTGCCTGGACCACTCGCAGCCGGCCGCCATGGGCGCGAGCAGGCTGCGGCCGAGGGGGGTCAGCTCGTACTCGACGCGGGGCGGGATCTCTGCGTAGGCCGTGCGGGTGAGCAGGCCGTCGCGTTCCATGGCGCGCAGGGACTCGGTGAGGACCTTCGGGGTGATGCCGCGCAGCGGGACCTGCAGCTCGGTGAAGCGCCTCGGGCCCTGCTCCAGACAGCGGATGATCTTGGCGGTCCACTTGTCGCCGACGCGGACGGGGGCGACGTGGACACAGGCGGCGAACATGTCGGGGTCAAGGGGTTCGGCCATGACGTCCATGCTAGGCGGCGGGAGCTCACTATCGTTGCGGGAAGTGACCATCGGGCGTCTACCGTCTGCCGGGCGCGGCCGGGTGTGCCGGCCGCTGGACGGAGTGTCGACGATGAGCAGGATCGTGATTTTCGGCGGCGGCGGACGGGCCGGCGCGCGGGTGGTCGGGCAGGCCGTGGAGCGGGGGCACGAGGTGACGGCCGTGGTGCGCGACCCGGCCCGGTACGCGGGGCCGTCCGGTGACGGCGTGCGCGTGGTCGCCGGTGACGTGACCGACCGGGAGAGCGTGGCGGCGGTCGCGGCGGGGCACGACGTGGCGGTGCAGGCGAGCGTCCGGCTGGACGTGCCGTCCGCGGAGTTCTACACGGCGGCGGCGCGGGCGCTGACCGGCGGGCTGGCGGCGGCGGGCGTGCCCCGGCTGGTGGCGCTGGGCATCGGCACTTTGCTGGAGGTCGCGCCGGGGACGCGGCTGGTGGACACCCCAGGCTTCCCCGAGGACGCCCGGACGTTCTCCCTCGGGCACGCCGCCGAGCTGGAGGTCCTCCGCGAGGAGGGCGGGGCGCTGGACTGGGTGGTGATCGCGCCGCCGCCGGTGGTGCTCGACGACCGGGCGGAGCGCAGCGGGCGGCACCGGTTCGGCGGGGAGCAGGTCATGGCCGCCGAGGAGGGCGGGCCGGTGTTCTCCTACGCCGATCTGGCGGCGGCGGTGGTGGCCGAGATCGAGGACCCGCGGCACCACCGGGTGCAGGTCGCCGTGGGCTACTGACGGCGACGACCGGCCCGGCAACGGGGCCGGACATGCCGGAAGCCCGGCCGTGAGGCCGGGCTTCCGCCGGTGTCGCTAGTGGCGGTGGCCGCCGCCGTAGACCTTCACCCAGTCCTTGCCCTCGGAGGGGGCCAGGTACCTGGAGCCCTCGAAGACGGCGCGCCAGGTGCCCGAGGTGTAGGCCCGCTCGCTGGTGCTGAAGGAGCCGTCCCGGTTCGTGCGCACGGACTCGACGTAGTCCCACTTGTCGCTGCCGTCGGCCTGGAAGAGGATCACGACCCGCTTCCACGCCAGACGGTGCCAGCGCTCGCTGTCCTTGCAGTAGTCGGCGTGGTGCACCGCGACGAACCCGCTGATGTAGTCCTCGTCGCAGGACACCGACAGCTTGCCCTGGATGTCGAGGGCCCTGCCGCGCCGCGCCGGCTCGGGGTTGACGTCGAGCTGGAGGCTCGTGCTCCCGCCCGCGAAGTCGGGATCGGGGTCCGTGTCCGCCAGGGCGGGCGCGGCGGCGGCGGTGGCCACCATCGTGGCGCCCAGAGCGGCCGCGGCCAGTCCGGCGGCTAGACGTCGCATCATCAAAAACAAATCCTTCCCCGTCTCGGACGCGCCCCAGGGACGGGACACGTCAACGCCTAATGACGCGTAAGGGTAAAGAAAAGTTGCGATACGACAGATCACGATTGGATAACGACAAATACCCCGGCGGATTTTTGTGCGTGCTTTATTACGTTAACTGGTGATTTGTCGGGGTTTAGTGGTGTATGGCGCGTAGTGGGGGTTTCCTGGGAAGTGCACGCGCCACAGGCCGCCTCTCCTGGGCGGCACCGTCTGCACGAAGGCCCCGGCCGCGTCGGTCGTCGTCTCGGCCACGTCCTCCCAGGCCGGCGAGCCCTCCCCGCGCCACTGGAGCCGCAGCCGCTGCTTGGCGTACGGCCCGAAGTCGGTGAAGCCGCGCGGGTCGATCCTGGTCAGCGAGCCGCGCAGGCGCACGCCTCCGGCGGACTTCGGCGACCTCTCCACCCGGACGGACGACAACCTGGTCGCCCTCCTGAGCTCGAAGGAGGCGTATTCGGTGACCGTGGCGCCGTCGGCGTCCCTGGCGGTGGCGCTGATCGTCCAGGTGCCGGTCGGGTAGAAGCGGTTCAGCTTCTTGTCGGGCAGGAAACGCCAGGTCTGCCAGTCGGCCGCCATCCGGGCCGGCGGGGTCGCCCCCTGCCGCCACACCAGCCGGGGCGGCAGCGTGCCGGTGGACGGGGCCTTCTGCAGGTCGACCCTCGGCTCGGCGGCGCCTGGCTCGGCGGCACCTGGCTCGGCGACGACCGTCAGGGGCAGCGGCATCAGGGCCCGCAGCCCCTCGACCGGGCCGCCGGAAGCCGGATGCGCGTACGCGCTCCCCGGCGCGGCGCCGGCCGGGCCGACCGGCGACGCCGAAGACCCGGAGGGCCCCGCGGACTCGGCGGATCCGGCGGACCCGGTGGACTCGGCGGGCCCAGCGGACTCGGCGGGCCCAGCGGACTCGGCGGGCGCCGACGACGTCCCGGGCGTCCAGGACGAGGAGGACGACGGCGGCCCGGAAAGGGCCGGAGGCTGGAGGCCGGGTTCGGCGGCGGGCGGGAGGTCGGAGGCGGGCGGGAGGTCGGAGGCGGGCGGGAGGTCGGCGGCGTCCTCGACCGGGGGCTTGGCCGACAGCAGCGGGCCGGGCGGGGCGCCGGGCTCCACCTTGACGGTGACGCCGTTCTTGCCGCGCGCGCCCCGCGCGATCACGTCGATCACCAGGCTCACCGAGTCGTGGGCACCCACGACCGGGTTCGCGGGCCGTACGGTGATGGCGCGGATGGCGAGCTCGGTCGCGGCGGGATACGCAGGCACGGGCGCCGTGAGCGACCCCGCCGCGAGCGAGACGAGAAGGAGGCTTCTGGTCATGAGCGAGACGCTAGGAACCGCCCGGTCATGACCAGGACCGCGACACGCACCCCTTATGGCAAAGCCGACGGGGGCCGCAGATCAGCGCGCCTCGCCGTAGAGGGACTCGATGACGTCGGCGTACTTGGCGTGGATGACGCGCCGCTTCAGCTTCAGGCTCGGGGTGAGCTCCTCGGTCTCGGCGGTCCACTCGGTGCCGAGCAGCGCCCACCGTTTGACCTGCTGCACCCTGGCCAGCCTGGCGTTGGCGGCCTCGACGGCGGCCGCGACCTCCTTGAGGACGTCGGGGTGCTCGGCCAGCTCGGCCAGGGAGGTGAAGCCGATGCCGCGGGCCCGCGCCCAGCCCGGCGCGGTCTCGCCGTCGAGGGTCAGGACGGCCACCGGGTGCGGGCGGTTGTCGCCGTAGGCGAGGGCCTGGCCGATGAGCAGGTGCTCCTTGAGGTGGTTCTCGATCTCGGCGGGCGAGACGTTCTCGCCGCCGGCGGTGATGATGAGCTCCTTCTTGCGGTCGACGACGCGGTAGAAGCCGTCGGCGTCGACCGTGCCGATGTCGCCGGTGTGCAGCCAGCCGTCGGCGTCGAGCAGCTCGGCGGTGGCCTCGGGGCGGTTGAGGTAGCCGCCGGTGTTGAGCGGGCTGCGGGTGAGGATCTCGCCGTCCTCGGCGATGCGCACCTCGACGCCGGGCTCGGCCCTGCCGACGGTGCCCAGGCGGTAGCAGGAGGGGCTGTTGCCGGTGAAGGCGCCGGTGGTCTCGGTCATGCCGTAGACGTCGATGACCTTGAGGCCGAGGCCGGCGTAGAAGTGCTGGACCTCGGCGGGCAGGGGGGCGGCGCCGGTCGCGGTCCACTCGGCGCGGTCGAAGCCGATCATGCCGCGGACGACCGACAGCAGGGCCGCGTCGGCCTTGTCGTAGGCGGCCTGGATCTCGGGGGTGATCGTGCCGCCGTACTGGCCGGCCTCGACGTAGGCGGCGCCGGCCGCCATGGCCTCGCGTACGGCGGCCTGCTGCTCGGGCGGCTGCGTGGCGAGCACGGCCAGCAACCGGGCCATCATCTTCTCCCACACGCGCGGCACGCCGAAGAACATCATCGGCCTGACCTGGCCGAGCGTGGCGCCGAGGTTGGCCAGGTCGGTGCAGAAGTGCACGTGCGACATCTTGACCAGCGGGAGGTAGAGGCTGAGGATGCGCTCGGCGATGTGGGCGTAGGTGAGGTAGGAGATCTGGGTGCCGTGCGTCGGCAGCGAGGTGATGCGGTCGGTGGCGGCGGCCTCGTAGAAGACGTTGGTGTGGGTGAGCGGCACGCCCTTGGGCATGCCGGTGGTGCCCGAGGTGTAGAGCACGGTGACGACGTCGCCGGCGGCCACCTCCCGGGCGCGGGCCTCGACGGCGGCCTCGTCCTCGGCCAGGCGGGCGCGGCCCAGGTCGAGGAAGTCGGCCCAGGACAGGAAGCGCTCGTCGTCGGGGGCGCCGTCGAGCATGATGATCCGGCGCAGGCCGTCGAGCCGGTCGAGCACCGGCTGCCAGCGGGCCAGCTCGGCGGGGCCGCCCAGCACGGCGAAGCGGGCGCCCACGTCGCCGGCCACGAACGCGATCTGGTCGGGCGCGAAGGTGGAGTAGACCGTGCAGCCCACGCCGCCGGCGTGCACGGCGCCGAGGTCGGCCAGCACGTGCTCGCTGCGGTTGACCATCATGATCGCGACTGATTCGCCGCGCCGCAGGCCGAGGGCGGCGAAGGCGGCCGCGATCTCCAGGATGCGCCGCCGCGCCTGCCCGTAGGTCAACGTCGTCCAGCCGCCGGAGCCTTCGGGGTCGGAGTACGCGGGTGCGTCGGGGTGCCGGGCGGCCACCTGCCTGAGCTGTTCGCAGACCGTGCGACCGGCGATCTCCCGCTCGATGTCGGCCCGTACGTCGAGGACTTCGGCCATGGCACCCGCCTCCAGTCAGTAATCACTTGCACAGGTGGCATGCATCGCACCACACCCTCTGGACAGCGGCAAGACCCAGGCGGGAAACAGTCGGGGCGGTCACGTAGAGTGATCGTCCAGGTGCCGTACGTGTCTCGGGGGGGTGGGCATGAGCAAGGGCGGAAGGACCTTCTTCGGGCATCCGTGGGGGCTGGCGACCCTGTTCTCCACGGAGATGTGGGAACGCTTCAGCTGGTACGGCCTGCGGGCGATCCTGGCCACGTTCATGGCGGCCTCGCCGGCCCACAAGGGCCTCGGCATGTCGCAGGAGACCGCGCAGGCGGTGGTCGGCGTCTACGGGGCGCTGATCTACCTGGTGGCGCTGCCCGGCGGCTGGATGGCCGACCGCGTGCTGGGGGCGCGCAGGTCGGTGTTCTGGGGCGGGTTCGTCATCATGCTGGGCCACATCAGCATGGCGATCCCGGTGACGACGTCGTTCTTCGTCTGGCTGGGGCTGCTGCTCATCATCAGCGGCACGGGCCTGCTCAAGCCGAACATCTCGGTCATGGTCGGCCGCCTGTACGGCGAGGACGAGGACGGCCGCCGCGACGCCGGCTTCTCCCTGTTCTACCTGGGCATCAACCTGGGCGCCTTCTTCGCGCCCCTCGTCGTCGGCTGGCTGGCCGACGGCGACCGCTGGCACCTGGGCTTCAGCGCCGCCGCCGTCGGCATGGCGCTCGGCCTGCTGCAGTACGTCTGGGGCGGCCGGAACCTGCGCGGCGTCGGGGAGCGTCCCGGCGTCCGGCTGACGCCGCCCGAGCGCCGCCGGTTCGGCCGGGTGGCCGGGGCGGGCGTGGCGGTGACCGCGCTCGCGCTCGGCGCGTGGGCGGCCACGGGCACGCTCACCATCGACCGCCTGGCGCTGGCGATCACGATCGTCATCCTGATCGTGCCGGTGGTGTACTTCGCCTACATCCTGCTGGGCAGCCACAGCCTCACCGACGAGGAGCGCAGCCGGATGAAGGCCTACATCTGGCTGTTCGTCGCGGCGGCGATCTTCTGGATGATCTACGACCTGGCGCCGAGCAAGCTGCTGTTCTTCGCCGCCGACCACACCCGGCTGGAGCTGTTCGGGGTGCCGATCCAGGCGGCGACGACGCAGTCGTTCAACCCGCTGTTCATCATGATCTTCGTGCCGGTGTTCGCGGCGTTGTGGGTCAAGCTCGGGGTGCGGGTGAGCACGCCGCAGAAGTTCGGGTTCGCGCTGGTCATGGTGGGGCTGAGCTTCGTGGTGATGGCGATCGCCGCCGGGCTGGCGACCGGCGGGCGGGTGTCGGTGTGGTGGCTGGTGCTGGTCTACCTGATCCAGGTGTTCGGCGAGCTGTCGCTGAGCCCGGTCGGGCTGTCGGTCACGACGAAGCTGGCGCCGGAGGCGTTCAAGGGGCAGATGCTGGGGATCTGGTTCATCGCGGTGTCGGTGGGCGACGCGGTGGGCGGCCAGACGGGGCGGCTCACCCGGTACCTGTCCGACCCGATGTACTACCTGGTCCTGGCGATCATGGCGATCGCGGCCGGGGTGGCGATGTTCCTGTTCACGCGGAAACTGCGGGTGCTCATGGCCGAGCACTACCATGCGGCGGCCATGCCGCCGATCCGGTAAAAACATCCAACGTGTCTGAAATTCTCGACCTTGTCGGTATTTTTGTCTTCGCACTGACCGGTGCGCTCATGGGTGTGCGCAAGCGGCTCGACGTGGTCGGGATGGGCGTCCTGGCCGAGATGACCGCGCTCGGCGGCGGCCTGGTCCGCGATCTCATTCTCAACGTGCGGCCGGCCGCCTTCCAGAGCCTGGGTTACGTGCTGGTGCCGGTGGCCGCCACGGTGATCGTCTTCTTCTGGCATCCGCACGTGGCCCGCGTGATGCCGGTCATCCTCGTGCTCGACGCGGCCGGCCTCGGCCTGTTCGCGGCCGTCGGCACCGAGAAGGCCCTGGAGTACGGCCTCAGCCCGCTGCACGCCACCATCCTCGGCGTCACGACGGCCGTCGGCGGCGGCGTGATCCGCGACGTGCTGGCCGGCGAGATCCCCACGCTGCTGTACGACCGCCAGCTCTACGCGGTGCCCGCCCTGCTGGGCTCGGCCGTGATGGCGGGCCTGTCCACGGCCGGGCTGCACGGCTGGCCGGCCACGCTGGCCGCCGCGCTGCTGGCCTTCGGCCTGCGCATCACCGCGATGCGCCGCAACTGGCGGGCGCCCCTGGCCAAGGGCGCCGAGGAGCACTCCTAGCCCCCACACCACGCGCGAGCAGCCCCCGCACGACGCACGGGCGAGCCGCTCACACCATCGGCACGAGCGAGTCGGGGTGGCGGCGGGCGCCGGTGGGGCCCTGAACGCGGGCGCGGGCGATGCGGGCGACGGCGTCGGCCACCGTCTCGGGCGGCAGGGTGAACGGCAGCCGCAGGTAGCCCTCCAGCGTGCCTTCCAGGCCGAACCAGGGCCCGGGGGCCAGGCGCACGCCGTGGGAGACGGCGGCGTCGGCGAGCGTGGTGGAGGTGTCGCCGTTGAGCCGCACCCACAGCGTGCCGCCGCCGCGCGGCAGCGTGTACGTCCACTCCGGCAGGTGCCGGGCCAGCGCGGCGGTCAGCGCGTCCCGCGAGGCGCGCAGGCCGCGCAGGCGTTCGGCGCGGGTCTGCGCCATCCGCTCGAACAGGCGGGCGGTGACCAGCTGCTCCATGACCGGGCTGGAGATGTCGACGACCGCGCGGTGCCGGGCCAGCCGGCGGGCCAGGGCGGCCGTGGTGCGGATCCAGCCGATGCGCAGGCCGCCCCACCACAGCTTGGACGCCGACCCGATGCTGATCACCCGGCTGTCGGTGTCGAAGGCGGCCATCGGCGCGGTGCGCGGCACGTCGTCCAGGGCCAGCTCGCTCCAGGTCTCGTCGACCAGCAGGATGACGTCGTTGCGACGGGCCGCGCCGACGACGGCGGCGCGGGTGGCGTCGTCCATGAGGGCGCCGGTGGGGTTGTGGAAGTCGGGCATGAGGTAGGCCAGGCGGGCGGCCGACTGCCGCATCGTGGCGGCCATCAGGTCGGGCTGCCAGCCCTCGTGCGAGATGCCGAAGGGCACGATCCGGGCGCCGTGCTGGCGGGCCACGTCGATGGCGTGCGGGTAGGTCGGCGACTCGACCATGACGGGGTCGCCGGGGCCGATCAGCAGCCCGGCCACGAGCTGGATGGCGTGCTGGGAGCCGGTGGTGACGACGATCTGGTCCGGCCGGGTGGCCAGGCCGCGCTCGGTGTAGCGGGCGGCGACGCGCTCGCGCAGGACCGGCAGGCCCATGGGGTCGTAGCCGTTGCCCATGCCGTACCTGGGCAGGTCGTCCAGGGCCTCGGCCATGGCCTCGCGCAGCGCGGACGGCGCGGGCGGGGCGGCGCAGTGGAGCTGGATCAGGCCGTCGTCGCCGGTGGACAGCCAGGGGTTCTCGCGGGTGGTGGCCGGGTCGGGCAGGGTGGTCCAGCTTCCCGAGCCCTGCCTGCTGTCCAGGTAGCCGCGCTCGCGCAGCAGGTCGTAGGCCGAGGTGACGGTGGTGCGGCTGACGCCCAGGGTCTCGGCCAGGTGGCGCTCCGCGGGCATGCGCACGCGTACGGGGATCTGGCCGTCCATGATGAGCGCGCGCACGCCGTCGGCCAGGGCGCGGTAGTACGGCCGCGCGGCCGGATCGACGTCGACCAGCCGCGCCACCTGCGTAGCCGACAAATGCCTCATAAGGCCACTTTCCACGATTGGCCCTGTTTCGGCAACCAGTTGGCCTGCCACCATAGGGCCATCATGAGCGAAGCAACCGTCCCCCGCCTGAGTTCCCTCCCCTCCCGCCTCCTGCGCCTCTACGGCGGCCTGGCCCTGTACGGCGCCGGCATCGGGCTGCAGGTGGAGTCGGGCCTCGGCAACGACCCCTGGGACGTCTTCCACCAGGGCCTGGCCCTGCGCCTGGACGTGTCCATCGGCACCGTCATCATCGGCGTCGGCGCCCTGGTGATGCTGCTGTGGATCCCGCTGCGCCAGCGGCCCGGCCTCGGCACGATCAGCAACGTGGTGTTCCTCGGCCTGTTCGCCGACGCGGCGATCCTGCTGCTGCCCACGCCGTCCCACCTGGCCGTCCAGGCGCTGTACGTGGCGCTCGGCGTGGTCGCGATCGCGCTGGCCACCGTGCTCTACATCGGGGCGGGCATGGGCCCGGGGCCGCGCGACGGCGTCATGACCGGCCTGATGCGGCTCGGCCTGTCCGTCCGGCTGGCCCGCTTCCTCATCGAGCTCACCGTGCTGGCCGTGGGCTGGCTGCTCGGCGGCAGCGTCGGCGTCGGGACGCTGGTCTTCGCCCTCGCCATCGGCCCGCTGACCCAGCTGTTCACCCGCTGGTTCCCCTTGTCGTGATCCCGCGCCGGGCCCGTCCTGACGCGACAGGCCCGGCCCGGCGCGGGATCGCCCGCGCGCGAGTAGCGTCTTCGGCATGCGGATTGAGGACTACGCGCTGATCGGAGACATGCAGTCGGCCGCACTGGTGGCGAGGGACGGTTCCATCGACTGGCTCTGCCTGCCCAGGTTCGACTCCCCCTCGTGCTTCGCGGCCCTGCTCGGCAGCGAGCGCAACGGCCACTGGTGGCTGGGGCCGGCGGCCCGGCGGCCGGCCACCCGGCGCCGGTACCGGCCCGACACGCTCATCCTGGAGAGCGAGTGGGACACCCCGACCGGCACGGTCCGGGTGATCGACTTCATGCCCCCGCGCGACCGGAACCCCGACGTCGTGCGCATCGTCGAGGGGGTCTCGGGCAGCGTCGAGGTCTCCACCCAGCTGCGGGTGCGCTTCGACTACGGGCGCATCGTGCCGTGGGTGCGCCGGACGAACGGCCACCTCCAGGCCGTCGGCGGCCCCGACTCGGCGTGGCTGCACTCCCCCGTCCCGCTCAAGGGCGGCGACTACGCCCACCGGGCCACGTTCACCGTCAACGCGGGCGACCGGCTGCCGTTCGTGTTCACCTGGCACCCCTCCCACGAGCCGATGCCGCCGCGCATCGACGCCGAGGAGCAGCTCGCCGAGACCGAGACGATGTGGACCGAGTGGGTCGGCAAGTGCGCCTACCAGGGCCCCTACCGGGAGGCGGTGACCCGGTCGCTGATCACGCTGAAGGGGCTGACGTACGCGCCGACCGGCGGCATCGTGGCCGCGCCCACCACGTCCCTGCCCGAGGACATCGGCGGCGTGCGCAACTGGGACTACCGGTTCTGCTGGCTGCGCGACGCCACGATGACGCTCGACGCGCTGATCAGCTCGGGCTACCTCGACGAGGCCGCCGACTGGCGGTCCTGGCTGCTGCGCACCATCGCCGGGCGGCCCCAGGACCTGCAGATCATGTACGGCGTCGCCGGCGAGCGCCGCCTGCCCGAGCTGCGCCTCGACTGGCTGGACGGCTACGAGGGCTCCCGCCCGGTCCGCATCGGCAACGAGGCGGTCCAGCAGCTCCAGCTCGACGTCTACGGCGAGGTGATGAACTGCCTGTACGTCTCCCGCACCCGCGGCCTGGCCGCCGACGAGCGCGCCTGGTCGATCCAGCGCCAGCTCCTCGACTACGTGGAGGAGCACTGGGACGAGCCCGACGAGGGCCTGTGGGAGGTGCGCGGCCCGCGCCGGCACTTCGTGCACTCGAAGGTGATGTGCTGGGTCGCCCTCGACCGGGCCGTCAAGTACGTCGAGAGCTTCGGCCGCACCGGCCCGGTCGACAGGTGGCGCGTGCTGCGCGACACGATCCACGCCGAGATCTGCGACAAGGGCTTCGACCCCCACCGCAACACCTTCACCCAGTCGTACGGGTCGTCGGAGCTGGACGCGGCGCTGCTGATGATCCCGGTCGTGGGCTTCCTGCCGCCCGACGACCCCCGCGTGACCGGCACGGTGGCGGCGATCGAGAAGGAGCTCATGTCCGACGGGTTCGTCCTGCGTTATCCGCTGGCCGCCGACAACGACGTCGACGGCCTGCCCGGCGGTGAGGGCGCTTTCCTGGCGTGCAGCTTCTGGCTGGTGGAGGTGATGGCGATGCAGGGCCGCCAGGAGGAGGCCCGGGAGCTGTTCGAACGCCTGCTGGAGCTGCGCAACGACGTCGGGCTGCTGGCCGAGGAGTACGACCCGCGCTACGGGCGGCTGGTGGGCAACTTCCCGCAGGCGTTCAGCCACGTGCCCCTGATCCACGCCGCCCGCGCGCTGTCGCGGGCCTGACCCGGCGGGAACGGGCTTCCCGCACCGCGCCGGGTGGGACACCGGCGGGAACGGGTTTCCTCCACCTCGCGGAGTGGGACAAGACCTCGCATGGGTGAGGAATGGGACCTGGCGGTCGTGGGCGCGGGACCGGCGGGCTCGGCGGCGGCGCTGCGGGCCGTCCAGCTGCGGCCGGACCTGCGCGTGGTCCTGCTGGACCGGGCCGGTTTCCCCCGCGACAAGCCGTGCGGCGACGGCATCGCCGCGCACGGCCGCGACGAGCTGGCCCGGCTGGGCCTGCCGGACCTCATCGACGACTACCGGCCCACGCCCCGGCTGACCGTGGTCTCGCCGGGCGGGCTGCGCGTCTCGGCCGAGGCGGCCCGGCCCAACCACGTGGTGCCGCGCCGGGTGTTCGACGCGCGGCTGGTGGCGGCGGCCGGGGCCAGGGGCGTCGAGGTGCGCCGCCACCGCGTCAGGGAGCTGGCCCACGACGGGTCCTGGGTCGTCCTGGACGGGCGGCTGCGGGCCCGCGCGGTGGTGGCGGCCGACGGGGCCTACTCGGCGGTGCGCCGGCTGATCGGGCTGCCCGCGGCGGGCGAGCGGCACACCGCCCTGGCCGTGCGCGGCTACGCCGACGTGCCCGAGGCCGACGACGTGCAGCTCATCGCGATGCAGCGGGCAGGCTGGCCGGCCTACGCGTGGTCGTTCCCGATCGGCGACGGCACCGCGAACGTCGGGTTCGGCATGCTGCTGCCCCGGCTGCGGGCGGCGGGGGCGCCGGGCCGCCAGGTGCTGCACGGCAGGCTGGCCGAGCTGCTGCCCGACCGGCCCGCGCGCGACCTGCGCGCCCATCACCTGCCGCTGTCGACCGGGCGGCCCGCGCCGGGCGCCGGGCGGGTGCTGCTCGCCGGGGAC
Organism: Nonomuraea sp. NPDC004702; assembly: GCF_053601695.1. Lineage (NCBI taxonomy): Bacteria > Bacillati > Actinomycetota > Actinomycetes > Streptosporangiales > Streptosporangiaceae > Nonomuraea > Nonomuraea sp. NPDC004702. The sequence continues at coordinate 31,369 of NZ_JBSGCE010000058.1, read as the reverse complement.
GCGGCGGGGCTGATCAACCCGCTGACCGGCGAGGGCATCTACTACGCGCTGCTGTCGGGACGGCTGGCGGCCGAGGCGGTGGTCGAGGCGGTGGGCGAAGCGGCAGGTGCGGCGGCGGGCGACCCCTTGGCGCGGTACCGGGCCAAGCTGCGCGGCGCGCTGGGGCGGCACCTGCGCACGACCGACGTGCTGGCCCGGCTGGCGCAGTCGCCGGGGTTCATCGACGCGGCCATCGCGACCGCCGCGCGCCGCAAGGAGGTGTTCGACCTGCTGGTGGAGGTCGGGCTCGGGGCCGGGACGGTGCCCGCGCCGCTGGCCCTGGCGGTGGGCCTGCGCTGGCTGCGCGGCGCGGCACGCCTGCACCACCGCGGTTGACCGAGGCTCAGACCGGCAGGACGGCACCATCGGCCCAGACCGTCAGGACGGCACCGTCGGCTCAGGCCGTCAGGGCGGCGCCGTTGGCGAGCAGCAGGAGCACGTCCACGGCCGCCACGGCGACGGCGGTGACGAACGGCGCCCGCGCGGACCGTCCGGCCAGCAGCGCTCCCCCGGCCGCGAGCAGCACCGCGGCCGCCATGGCCGCCCATCCCGCCACCCCGGGGCCGCCCGCGGGCCCGAGGACGAGCAGGCAGGTGGCGGCCACCAAGGGCACCGGCACCAGCAGCCGTACGCGCGCCGCCCCCAGCCGCTGCGGCCACCCGCGCACGCCCGTCGCCAGGTCGCCCTCGATGTCGGGCAGCACGTTGGCCAGGTGCGCGCCCACGCCCAGCAGCGCCGCCGCCGCGACCGCCCACCACGCCGGCCACGGCTCCCCGGGCAGCCCCAGCGTCACGAACGCCGGCAGCACCCCGAACCCGACGGCGTACGGCGCCCACGACAGGACGGTGGCCTTCAGGCCGAAGTCGTACCCCCAGGCCCCCAGCACGCCCGCCAGGTGCGCCAGCCCCGCCGTCCGGCCCGAGGCCAGCGAGAGCGGCACGCACAGGGCGAGGGCCGCCAGCGCGGCCACCCGCACGGCGGTCACGCTCACCGTGCCGTCGGCGGCCGGTTTGCCCGTGCGCCCCGCGGCGGCGTCGCGTCCGGCGTCGAGCGCGTCGTTGCACCAGCCGATCGACAACTGCCCGGCCAGCACGGCGGCGGCCACCAGGACGCACCCGGCCGGGTCCCGGCCCGCCGCCACGGCCAGCGCGGTGACCAGGGCGGTCACGGCCACGGTCGGGCCGGGATGGCAGGCCAGCGCCAGCGCGACGGCCGTACGGACCGGCCCGCCGCGCACGACGGCGGCGGCCGCGGGATCCGGGTCGGTCACACGGTGATCGTAGACCGGAAGATCCGGACCGAGAATTCCCACGCGCCGCGTATGGCTTAAATGACCATCCTTGCGGGAAGCGTGCGGGGAGTGGATGTTGTGGGCGACCTGTCGAGGGAGCACTGCATGACCCGAATCTCCGCAGTCCGTTGTGCGTTCCCTCCCCACCGCTACCCGCAGTCCGAGCTCACCGACATGGCCGCCCGCCTGTGCCTGCCCGACGGCGCCGACCGCCGCCTGCTGGACCGGCTGCACCGCAGCGCCCGCGTGGAGCACCGCAACCTCGCCCTGCCCATCGACCGCTACGAGAAGCTGAACGGCTTCGGCGCGGCCAACGACGCCTTCGTCTCCGTCGCGGTCGAGCTGGGGCTGGAGAGCGTGAAGGCCGCCCTGGACGCCGCCGAGCTGGAGCCGACCGACGTCGACCTGATCATGTTCACGTCGGTGACCGGCATCGCCGCGCCGTCCGTGGACGCCCGGCTGGCCGCCGCGCTCGGGCTGCGTCCCGACGTCAAGCGGGTGCCGGTCTTCGGCCTGGGCTGCGTGGCGGGCGCGGCGGGCATCGCCAGGCTGCACGACTACCTGCGCGGCTGGCCGGACCACGTGGCCGTGCTGCTGTCGGTGGAGCTGTGCTCGCTGACCCTGCAGCGCGGCGACTCCTCGCCCGCGAACCTGGTCGCCAGCGCGCTGTTCGGCGACGGCGCGGCGGCCGTGGTCGCCAGCGGCGGCGGGCGGGGCGCGGCCGGGCCCGCCGCCGGGCCTGCGGTCGTCGCCACCCGCAGCCACCTGTATCCCGGCTCGGAGCACGTCATGGGCTGGCAGGTGGGCGACACCGGGTTCCGGGTCATGCTGGACGCCAGCGTCCCCGCCGTGGTGCGCCGCTACCTGGCCGACGACGTGCACGGGTTCCTGGCCGAGCACGGGATCACGCCCGGGGAGGTGACGGCGTGGGTGTGCCATCCGGGCGGGCCGAAGGTGCTGGAGGCGGTGTCGGAGGTGCTGGAGCTGCCCGTGGGCGCGCTCGACGTGACGTGGCGCTCGCTGGCGGCCAACGGCAACCTGTCGTCGTCCTCGGTCCTGCACGTGCTCGGCGACACCCTGGCCGGGGAGCCGCCCGCGCCGGGGAGCTGGGGGCTGGTCATCGCGATGGGTCCCGGTTTCTGCTCCGAGCTCGTGCTGCTGCGCTGGTAGTCCCCCGTCCCTGCGATCGGCTGGTGGTTGGCCTGTGACCTGGTATCTGGTGCTCATCGTGCTCGTCGGCCTGGAACGTCTGGCCGAGCTGGTCGTCGCCAGGCGGAACGCCGCGTGGAGCATGGCGCGCGGCGGCGTGGTGACCGGGCGGGGGCACTATCCGTGGATGGTGGCCCTGCACACCGGGCTGCTGGTGTGCGCGCCGCTGGAGGTGGCCCTGGCCGGGCGGCCGTTCGTGCCCGCGCTCGGCTGGCCGATGCTCGCGGTGGTCGTGGCGGCCCAGGCGCTGCGGTGGTGGTGCATCACCGCGCTCGGGCCGCGGTGGAACACGCAGGTGATCGTGGTGCCCGGGCTGCCGTTGGTGCGGCGGGGGCCGTACCGGCTGGCGTGGTTGCGGCACCCCAACTACGTGGCGGTGGCGGCCGAGGGGCTGGCGCTGCCGCTGGTGCACACGGCGTGGCTGACGGCGCTGGCCTTCACGCTGCTCAACGCCGCGCTGATGGTGGTGCGCATCCGCTGCGAGAACGCCGCGCTCGCCCTCGCGACCAGGGGGTGAGCCGGTGATCGACGTGCTCGTGGCGGGCGATCGGGAGGCGGGCCGGTGATCGACGTGCTGGTGGCGGATGGCCGGGAGGCGGGCCGGTGATCGACGTGCTGGTGGCGGATGGCCGGGAGGTGGGCCGGTGATCGACGTGCTGGTGGCGGGTGGGGGGCCGGCGGGGCTGGCCACGGCGATCCACGCGGCGCTGGCCGGGATGGAGGCGGTGGTCGTCGAGCCGCGGGCCGCGCCGGTGGACAAGGCGTGCGGCGAGGGCGTCATGCCGGGCGGGGTGGCCGCGCTGGCGGCGATGGGCGCACCGGTCGAGGGGCGGGGCTTCCGCGGCATCCACTACCTCGACGGGCGGCGGGAGGCGCGGGCCGCGTTCGCCGCCGGGCCGGGGCTCGGCGTCCGGCGCACGAGCCTGCACGCCGCGCTCTGGCAGCGGGCCGCCGAGCTGGGCGTCAAGACGGTCACCGGCCGGATCACCCGCGCCGACCAGGACCGCGACGGGGTGAGCGCGATCGGGCTGCGGGCCCGCTGGCTGGTGGCCGCCGACGGCCTGCACTCGCCGCTGCGCCGCTCGCTCGGCCTCGACCTGCCGGTACGCGGCCCCCGCCGGTACGGCCTGCGCAGGCACTACCGGATCGAGCCGTGGAGCGACTTCGTCGAGGTCCACTGGTCGGGGACGGGCGAGGCGTACGTCACGCCGGTCGGCGACGACCTGGTGGGCGTCGCGGTGCTCAGCTCGGCGCGGCGCGGCTTCGAGGAGCACCTGCGCGGCTTCCCCGGGCTGGCCCGCCGCCTGAGCGGCCCGGCCGTCACCCCGGTGCGCGGCGCGGGCCCGCTGCGCCAGGCGGTGCGCTCCCGCCGGGCCGGTCGCGTGCTGCTGGTCGGCGACGCCGCCGGTTACGTGGACGCGCTCACCGGCGAGGGCGTCTCGCTGGCCGTGCGCTCGGCGGAGCTGCTGGTCGGGTGCCTGGCGGCGGACCGTCCGCAGGACTACGACGGCGCGTGGCTGCGCCTGTCGCGCACGCACCGGCTGCTGACGGCGGCGCTGGTGCAGGCGGCCCGCCGTCCCGGCACGGCCCGCCTGGTGGTCCCGGCGGCGCGCCGGCTGCCCCGCCTGTTCGCCGGCGTGGTCCGCGTGCTGGCCTGAGCCTTCCCCGGCCCGCGGCCGGACGCCGATAATGAACCCCCACGGTCCCCGTCAAGGACGGTCGCCATGACAGACAAGCTCGTGCGGCAGGTGCTCGACCAGGTGGACGCCCCCGACCCGCGGGTCGGCGAGATCGTCTCCGCGCTGATCGCCCACCTGCACGCGTTCGTGGACGAGGTGCGTCCCACCGAGGCCGAGTGGCGGGCCGGGCTGGCCTTCCTCGCCGAGACCGGCAGGTGGTGCACGCCCGACCGCGACGAGTTCGTGCTGCTGTCGGACATGCTCGGCCTCACCTCCGCCGTGGACGACGTCAACCACGCCGGCCCGGACAACATGACGCCCTCCTCGGTCGAGGGCCCGTTCCACTCCCCCGCCCCCGGGCGCGAGCCCGGCGCGTGGATCAGCGAGGGGCCCGAACGCGGTCGCGGGACGCCGATGGTCGTGCACGGACGGGTGCTGTCCTGCGACGGCACGCCGCTGCCCGGCGCGACCGTGGACCTGTGGCAGGCGGCCGACGACGGCCTCTACGACAGCCAGGACGACGCCCAGCGGCCCGGCAACCTGCGCGGCCTGTTCACCGCCGACGAGGAGGGCCGCTACTGGTTCCGCACGATCCGCCCGAGCAGCTACCCGGTGCCTGCCGACGGCACCGCCGGCCGGCTGCTGCGCGCGATCGGACGGCACCCGATGCGCCCCGCCCACCTGCACTACCAGGTCACCGCGCCCGGCCACCGGCCGCTGACCACGCACGTGTTCCTGGCCGGCGACCCCTACCTGGGCTCGGACGCCGCGTTCGCGGTCAAGGAGGAGCTGGTGCGGCGGCCGGTCCCGCGTACCGGCGGCTGGGAGATGGACGGGCCGTACGAGGAGGTCGAGTTCGACCTCAGGCTGGTGCCGCTGGGGTGGACGCCGGGCCGGTGAGCCGCTCCGGGGGGCGCAGGCCGTCCATGATCAGGCCGAAGAGGTGGTCGCCGCGGGCGGCCAGCGAGGGGGCCTGGTCGGCGATCCAGCTCACCGCGCTGGCCAGCGCGAACAGGTCGAGCCCGGTCACGTCGGCGCGCACCTCGCCGGCGGCCTGGGCGCGTTCCAGCAGCCGTCCGCCCGCCTGGCGCATGGCGTGGCAGGAGGCGTGCAGCGGCGAGCCCTCGTCGTTGATCGTGGCCATCATCGAGGCGGCCAGCCCCCGGTAGGCGCCCGCGCCCGCGACGAACGAGCGCAGCCACTCCACCAGCGCCTCGTGCGGCGCGGCAGCGCCGGCCAGCGTCCTGGCGCGCTCGGCGAGCAGGTCGAAGCGCTGCCGCAGCAGCGCCTCCAGCAGCGCCTCCCTGGTCGGGAAGTGCCGGTAGAGGGTGCCCAGGCCGACCTCGGCGCGGCGCGCGACGTCGCGCAGGGACGCCTCCGTGCCCTGCTCCTCGATGACGGCGGCGGCCACGGCCAGGATGCGCTCCCGGTTGCGCTGGGCGTCCGCGCGCTGGTTCCGGGGTGTTGAGGTCATCCGATACCTTCCGGCGATTGACAAGCGGAGCAGTGCTCCAGTTATGATCCGGAACACTGCTCCGCATCATAGCGGCGCCCGTCTCCCCGAGGAGAATCGATGATGAAGGCCATCCGCGTGCACGAGACCGGCGGCCCCGAGGTCCTGCGTCTGGAGGAGGTGCCCCGGCCCGCGCCGGGGCCGGGCGAGGTCCTGGTGCGGGTGCGCGCCGCCGCGCTCAACCCGCCCGACTGGTACGCCCGCCGCGGGTTCGCCAACATTCCGCCGTCGATGCGGCCGGAGATCTCGCTGCCCTTCACCCCCGGCTCGGACGTGTCGGGCGTCGTGACGGCCGTCGGCCCCGGCGTCACCGAGTGGCGGGCGGGCGACGAGGTGTACGGCCTCGTCCGCTTCCCGCGCGTCGGCGACGAGGGCGGCAGGGGGTACGCCGAGTACACCACCGCCCCGGCCGGCCACCTGGCCCGCAAGCCCGCCTCGGTGGACCACGTCACCGCCGCCGCCGTGCCGATGGCCGGGCTCACCGCCTACCAGTACGTCCACGACGTCATCGGGCTGCGGCCCGGCAGCCGGGTCCTGGTCAACGGCGCGGCCGGCGGCGTCGGCCACTTCGTCGTCCAGCTCGCCGCGGACCTCGGCGCGTACGTCATCGGCGTCGCCTCCGGCCGGCACGAGGCGTTCCTGAAGGACCTGGGCGTGGCCGAGTTCGTCGACTACACCCGGGTCCGGCCGCAGGACGCGGTGCGCGACGTGGACTGCCTGATCGACACCGTGGGCGGCCCCGACGGCCACACGCTGCTGCCCATGCTCAAGGACGGCGGCACCCTCAGCCCGGTCTTCTTCGGCGACTACCACGACGAGGAGCTCGCCCGCCGCGGCATCGTGCGCCGCGGCGGCCAGGTGCACTCCGACGGGGCCCAGATGGCCGCGCTGGCCGAGCTGATCGACGCCGGGCGGCTGCGTGTCGGCGTCGACAGCGTCTTCCCGCTGGAGGAGGCCCCGAAGGCGCACGAACGCGCCGAGCGGGGCCACATCCAGGGGAAGATCGTCCTGCGCGTGGCCTGAGCGCGGCCCGCTCCAGCGGGCGGATGGGGTCGCGGGCGGGGTCAGGCCCGGGTCCACCGCTGGTTGGCGCCGCCGTTGCAGGTCCAGATGACGAGCCTGGTCCCGTTGGCGGTGGCGTTGCCCGGCACGTCGAGGCACTTGTTCGCGCCGACGGCCGTGAGCGTGCCGTCGGCGCCGAGCCGCCACTGCTGGTTGGTCTGGCCGTTGCAGTCCCAGATGATCACGCGGGTGCCGTCGGCGGTGCCTCGGTCGTACACGTCGAGGCACTTGCCGCCGTAGACGCGCAGCTCGCCCGCGGTGGTGGGGGTCCACTGCTGGTTGGCACCGCCGTTGCAGTCCCAGATCTGGACCTGGGTGCCGCTGGTCTGGGACGCGCCGGGCACGTCCAGGCACCTGCCGGAGCCGGCGCCCTTGAGCGCGGTGGCCGCGGGGGGCGTGCCGCCGCCGGTGACGACGTACATGGCGGCTCCGTGGGCCGGGACGGAGGCGCTGATCGTGCCCGTCGAGGAGCCGGTCGTGTGGGCCCACAGGTCGCGTACGGAGTAGGTGGCGGCGGCGCCGAGGCCGAGCGCGGAGGCGGTGGTGGAGACGGTGGCCGCGGCGCCGCCCCGGTTGAGCAGCACGACGGCGGCCGAGCCCGTGCCCGTGCCGGTCGCGGCCATCGGCTTGCGCCAGACCTCCAGGTCGCCGCTGTCGGCGATCTTCTGCCCCTGCCTGCCGCCCCAGTCCTGGTCGACGGCGATGACCTCGCCGTTGGTGAGGATCGTCCGGGTCTCGGCGCTCATCGAGCGCAGGTCGTTGCCCGCGACGAGCGGCGCGTTGAGCAGCGCCCAGAGGCTGAAGTGGGCCCGCGACTCGGTGGCCGTGAGCCCGGCGTTGCCGACCTCCAGCATGTCCGGGTCGTTCCAGCCGCCCGGCCCCGAATACGCCGAGAGCCCCGCCTGGCTGTCCAGGATGCTCATGACCGAGCCCCAGTTCGCCTGGATGTCGCCCGTGGTGCGCCAGGAGTTGCCGACCGGCATGCCCCAGGTCCAGACGGCGTCCTGGCCCCAGTTGCACAGGCTGTAGAGGATGGGCCGGCCGGTGGCGGCCAGCGCGTCGCGCATGGCGGTGTAGCGCTGCTGCGCGCTCTGCCCGAGGTGGTCGCCGCAGTTGTCGTACTTGAGGTAGTCCACGCCCCAGGACGCCCACAGGGCCGCGTCCCTGCGCTCGTTGCCGAGGCTGGCCGGATAGCCGGCGCAGGTCGTGGTGCCGGCCGAGGAGTAGATGCCGAGCTTGAGCCCCTTGGCGTGCACGTAGTCGGCGACGGCCTTGACGCCGCCGGGGAACTTCTGCGGGTCGGGGACGAGGTCGCCGGCCGCGTCGCGGGTCCTGGTGGACCAGCAGTCGTCGATGTTGACGTAGGTGTAGCCGGCCGCGGCCATGCCGGAGGCGACCATGGCGTCGGCCGTCTGCCTGACGAGGGCGTCGCTGACCGAGCAGCCGAAGCTGTTCCAGTCGTTCCACCCCATCTGGGGCGTTCTGGCCAGGCCGTTGTCCAGGGCGGCGGCCGGGGGCGCGAGGCCGGCGACGGCCGTCAGGCAGGTCGCGGTGAGGGCCAGGGCGAGGGTTGACCGAAGGATCGCACGCATGGGACTCCTTCAACACCGAGGGGTGAGGACCCAACATGATCCGACTAAATCAAACAGGATCGTCCGTCGGTTTGCGTGTGCAGTCAAGGGGTCTTGAGGGATTCTGTTGCCTGCCGTTCGGCGCGCAAAGGGCTTCCGAAGGGGTGACCCGGAGCCCTCCGGGCCGCGTTTCAAGTCGCTGACCTGCGGTTACTATCTGTAGCGGTTAGATCATCGACAGTGATTGGATCGGTGTGATGCGACGACTCATCGCAACACTTGTCTCTTGCGCCACCGCCGGCGCTCTTCCGCTCGTCACCGCCGGTCCGGCTGCCGCCGACCCGCGTCCGGAGCCGATCGAGTACGTGGCCCCGGACTACGACGTCAGGGGTCCGTACATCCTCGCCGACGACCCGTGGTGGCACCACCACCACAGGCACCACGGCGACCACCACTGGGACGGCGACCGTTCCTGGGACGGCGACCGCGACAAGGACGACCGGCACAAGGACGACGACCGCTGCAAGGACGACGACCACGGCAAGGAATACGCCTGGTACCAGGACGACGACCGGTACAAGGACGACGACGACCGCTGCAAGGACGACGCCCACGGCAAGGAGCACGCCTGGTACCAGGACGACGACCGCGACAAGGACGACGACCGGTACAAGGACGACGACCGGTACCGCGACGACGACCGCTACCGGGACGACGACCGTTACCGGGACGAGGAGCGCGACGACGACGACCGCTACCGCGACGGCGACCGCGACTGGGGCTACAACTACCGGTACGTGACCTCGCTGCGCTGCAGCCTGGGCGGCGGCGTCGTCGTGCGCAGCTGGCACAGCCCGACCAGGCTGTCCTGCTACGGCGGACGGTACAACGGATACTGGGTGGTCAGCTACGGGCTGTGATGCCCGTGGCTGCCATCAGGGCGGGTCCGCACCACGCGGGCCCGCCCTTCTCGTGCCCGCCTACGGCGCGCACATGGTGAACCTGACCGACTTCGTCCTGGGCGAGGGGGTCAGGATCCGGTAGGTGACGGTGTGCCTGCCCTTCGCGGGGGTGATGAGCCTCCTGGAGCTGACGTAGCCGCTGCGGCTGTTGGCGGGGAAGCGGGACGAGCCGCGCTCGATGACCCTGCCGTCATAGAGCCACTGGTAGGAGTAGGCGGCGCCGGGGCGGCTGGCGTTCACCCCGGCGGCGAAGTTCACCGCGCCGGTGTAGCAGGCGACTCCGGCCGAGTTGATCGTCGAGGAGCCCTGGACGCGCACGTACGCCAGGGCGAAGGAGGCCCTGCGGGTGGTGGCGGGCGGTGTCGTGGAGCGTTCCGACGGGCCCGTGGCGGAGGGGGTGGGGCGGGTCGCGCGCCGCTGCGGCGTCCTCGTGGGCCTCGACGCCGCCGTGCCGTGCCGGGACGGCCCCGCCGAGGCGGACGTGCGCACGGGCTCGCGGGCGGACCGCACCTCGGCGTCCGCCTGACGCTTGCCGGAGTTCCACACCACGACGCCGGCCGCCACCGACACGGCCACCGCCCCGGCCGCCAGCGCCAGCACCGGCGACCGCCGTCCCACCGCCCGCCTGGACCGGCCCGCCGGCGAGGCGACCGGACCGTCGGCCGTCCCCGCGGGAGCGTGCCGATGACCGTCAGGAGGCTCCGCGGCCGTTCCCTCGGGAGCGTGCCCATGATCGTCAGGAGGCTCCGCGGCCGTTCCCGCGGGAGCGTCCCGAGAGTCCTCGGGAGGCGCCGGGGTGGCGGGGCGGGGCTCGCCCAGGACGAGCGGCAGGACGGCCGTCATGGGCGGGCGGGCCTGCGGATCCTTGGCCAGGCAGGCGCGGACGATGTCACGCAGCGGGTCCGGCAGGTCGCCGAGCTGGGGCTCGCCGCGCAGGATGCGTCCGGCGACCGCGGCCGGGGCGTCGTCGCCGAACGGCGGCCGGCCCGTGGCCGCGAACACCATCACCGACGCCCAGGCGAAGACGTCCGCCGCCGCTCCCGCCGCTGCACCCGCCGTCGCCCTCGCCGCTGCACCCGCCGTCGCCCTCGACGTTGCGCCCGCCGTCGGGCCCGCCGTCGCCCCTGACGTTGCGCTCGCCGTGTGCCCGTCCAGTTGCTCCGGCGCCATGTACGCCACCGCGCCGCCGTCGGAGCCGTGCCCTGGCCCGGTGCCCGCGCCGGCGCGGCCGGAGCCCGGGCCGGTTCCCGCGGCGCCGAAGCCGACCAGGCGTGCGCCGTCCCGGCCGAGCAGCACGCTGGACGGCTTGAGGTCGCCGTGCGTGAGCCCCGCCCGGTGCAGCGCGGCCAGCCCCGTGGCCGTGCCGACCGCCAGGTGCCGCAGGTTCCCGCCGCCGAGCCAGCCCACCTCGGCCAGCGACGGCCCCTCCACGTACTCGCTCACGATGTACGACAGCCGCCCCCAGGCCGCGTCGAGCACCCGCGCGACGCCCGGCGAGTCCACCCGGCGGGCCGTCTCCGTCAGGGCGGCGAACCGCTCACCGGCCACGACCCCGTGCAGGACCTTGACGGCCACGGGCCGCCCGTCCGGCCCCTGGCCGAGGTAGACGACCCCCTGCCCGCCGGAGGCCAGCCATCCGGTGATCCGGTGGGCCCCCAAGGACGTGGGATCTCCAGGACGTAAGGGCTCGGCGTTCGGCATGAGGCGGTGACTCCTGGGACAGCAGCGGTACCGAATCATGAACTTTAGCGGGATGAATCAGGATCCGCCGCCCGCGGGTTCACCTCACCGTTCGGCGCGGGACCCGTCCTGCGCCCATTGGACAGCAGCCGGCTCCTCACACTACGGTAATCATCAGCACTACTGACGATCAGTAGTGCTGATGACAAGGAGTTGGGGCAATGATCCTCATCACGGGTGGGCTCGGTTTCATCGGCACGCACACCGCGCGAGCGCTGCTCGACCTCGGCGAATCCGTCGTGCTCGTCCAGCGCAGGGCCCCCGAGGTGCCCGCGCCGCTGGCCGGGGAGGCGGAGGGGCGGCTCGTCGTCGAGCGGGCCGACCTCACCGACCGGGCGGCGCTGCTCGCCCTGGGCGACCGGCACAAGATCACCGGAATCGTGCACCTGGCGGGCTCGATGCCCTGGCCGGTCGGCGCGCACGAGCCGGTCGAGGCGGTCGAGAAGTCCGTCGCGAGCCTGCTCAACGTCTTCCACGCCGCCACCGAGTGGCAGGTGTCCCGGCTCGGCCTGGCCAGCACCATCGGCGTCTACGGCGGCGTCGAGGCCCCGAGCCCGCTGGCCGAGGACCTGCCGCTGGCGATGTCGGCCGGCCACCCGATCCCGACGTTCAAGAAGATCGGCGAGCTGATGGCCGGCCATCTGGCCGAGACCGCCGGGCTGGACGTGGTCAACCTCCGCATCGGCGCGATCTGGGGGCCGCTCGGCCACGCGCGTTCGCCGTTCTTCCTCCTGCCGCAGCTCGTGCACGCCGCCGTGCAGGGCGCCGCGCCGGACCTGACGAGCCCCGCGTGGGGCGCGTACGCCGGGGACGGCGGCGACCTGTGCTACGTCAAGGACTGCGGCCGGGCCATCGCCCTGCTGCAGACGGCCGAGCGGCTGCGCCACCGCACGTACAACGTCGCCACCGGCCGGATGACCACCAACGGCGAGGTCGCCGCGGCGATCCGGCGGGCCGTGCCCGGCGCGGACGTCGAGCTGCGGGAGGGCCGCGACCCCGCCGGCCCCGGCCGCGACCTGTGCCTCGACGTCACCCGGCTGCGCGAGGACACCGGCTTCGAGCCCGCCTACGACACCGCCTCCGGGATCGCCGACTACGTCTCCTGGCTGCGCGCGGGAAACGCCCGCTGACCGGGCGCGGCACCGTGGCCCCCGACGGTACCCGGCGGCTGGTCAGCGGCGGTCCAGGCACCCCTGCCTGCCGAGCAGCCGGAACGCCCGCGCGGCCGGCGGCGGCAGTGCGCGGTAGGACCTGGGGAACACCGCCCGTACGGCGGCGGGCCGGTCCGGGGCTCGCTGCTCGGCGGCGAGGTCGCCGTCGAGGTCGCCGTCGAGGTCACCGGCGAGGTCGCCATCGAGGTCACCGGCGAGGTCACCGGCGAGGTCGGCCATGGTGAGCGACGGGTTCACCACCAGGTGCTCGGCCACGATGCGCAGCGCCAGCGGAAGATATCCGCACAACCGCGTCATGCCGGCGACGGCCCGCGGCTCGGCGGCGATGCGTTCCGCGCCGGCGGCGGCGGCCAGCAGGTCGGCGGACTCGGCGGCGGTCAGGGTGCCCAGGGCGAGGTGGTGGGCGCCGTCCCGGGCGACCAGACCGCCCAGCCGGTGGCGGCTGGTCACCAGCACCAGGCAGCCGGGGTTGCCGGGCAGCAGCGCGCGGACCTGGTCCGTGGAGACGGCGTCGTCCAGCAGGACGAGCATGCGCCGGCCGCCGATCAGGCTGCGGAACAGGGCCGCCCGCTCCCCCACGTCGCCGGGCAGGCGCCGCAGGTCCGGGGCGAGGGCCCGGACGAGCTGGGCCAGCGCCTCGGCGGGCGGCAGCGGCCCCCGTTCCACGTCGGAGCCGCGCAGGTCGAGGTGGAGCTGGCCGTCCGGGAACCGGCCGGCCACGCGGTGCGCGAAGTGCACGGCGAGCGCGCTCTTGCCGACGCCGGCGACGCCGTCGATCACCGCGATCGCGATGGCGTTGCCGGAGTCCGGCATCAGTTCCGCCAGGCGGGCGAGCTCGGCGCAGCGGCCGGTGAAGCCCGGCACGTCGTGCGGGAGCTGCGCCGGACGCGGCCGCTCGGGAGGACCGGCCACGGCCAGCTCCCACAGCGCCACCAGGCGCGCGGTGTCGCCGCAGCACGCCTTGCTGATGGCCTCGACGGCCTGGCGGGGCGGCAGCAGCTTGCCGCTGAGGTAGCGCTGGAGCGAGGACTTGCTGCAGTGCGTGTGCCCGGCCAGCTGCACCAGCCCGAGACCGGAGGCGGCCTTGAGCAGGCTCAGTTCGGCCGCGAGCATGCGGGCGTGGATGCCGTTCACCACTGCGGGGCTCATTCGCCCGCCTCCTTTTCCGGGGTTCACAGGACGTTCCAGGCGCGGATGACCGGGGGTCAGGCGTTCGCGAAGTAGGCGTACAGGTCGACGTCGACGCTCACCTGCCCGGCGCCCTCGTTCTTCAGCACCACCGACCCGTCGGCGCGGACGGCGGCGATGGTGGACCCGACGGCGTCCTTGCCCGCCGGGTAGGCGACGACGCGGGCGGTCGAGGGCCCGCTCTGCGGCAGCACCGAGACGGTCCCGGCGGCCGAGCCCCGCGCGGCCACGGTCAGCGCGACCGCGGTGACGCCGGAGGCGGGCAGGCCGGTGAAGCGCACGGTCTTGGTGCCGCCCGCCGGGATCGCCAGGGCCCGTCCCGCCGACGTGGGACGGACGGCCTTGACCAGCGCGCCGCGCCGCTCGGCGGAGAAGTAGCCGGTGACGTCCACGGAGATCTCGGCGTTGTCGTAGCCGAGGTTGTGCACGTTGATCTTGCCGTCCTGGCCCGGTTTGACGATCGTGTGGAACTGCGTGGTGAGGTTCGCCGGGTAGTCGATGTTGGCGTCGACGGGGTAGGCGTCCCCGGCGGCGTACATCCGTACGGTGCCGGTCGACGGGCTCTTCAGCACGACCGTGAGGGCGACCTGGGCGACCCCGGTGGCGGGCAGGCCCTTCACGCCCGCGACGGACAGCTCGTAATTGCCCAGCGCGGGGATGACCGTGTGGTCGGCCACCCGGGCGGGCGTGACGGGGAAGTAGGTGCCGCCCACGGCGGCGGCCGCCTTGTCGAGGGTGTGGCCGTGCGCGTCGAGCGTCACCTTGACGGGGCCCGTCCCGCGGTTGACCACCTTGACCTTGCCGTCGGCGCCGACCCTGGCGATGATCATGGTGGAGGCGTAGCGGGAGGTGTCGTAGGCGAGCACCTTGCCGTCCGGTTCCTGCTCGTCGGAGGCGTGCACGGTGATCGTCCCGGTGTTGAAGAAGTCGCCCTTGGCGCTGACGTTGAGCGCGACGGACCGCACGCCCTGCGCGGGCAGCCCGGCCACCCCCGCCACCTGCACGGCCATGGTGGAGTTGGCGCTGATCCGGACGTTGTCCAGGATCCTGCCCCGCGAGTGGAAGTACTGGTCGGGCCCCGGCCGGGGCGTCGCGCCCTGGGCGGCGGCGTCGAGCTGGATGCGGGGCGTGGTGGCGCCGGTGTAGGCGATCGCGCGCCCGGTCTCCTTGAGCTTGGCCTCCAGAGCCGCGGGCCCGACCCCGGGGAACGCCTGGCTCAGCACCGCGAGCGCCCCGGCGACGTGCGGCGCGGCCATCGACGTGCCGCTCATGGACGCCCAGCGGTCGCCGGGCACGGAGGAGACGATGTCGCTGCCGGGTGCCAGCAGATCCAGCAGCGGGCCGCGGTTGCTGAAGGAGGACAGGACGTCGGCGTCGGTGGTGCTGCCCACGGCGACGGCCGACGAGACGCAGGCGGGGGCGGCCACCCCGTTCGGGGAGGCGTCGTTGCCGGCCGCCACGACGGTGGCGACCCCGGCCGCCAGCAGGGCGTCGATGAGAGCCTTGCGCTCGTCGATTTCGCAGGGCGCGGTGTACTCGCCGCCGCCCAGGCTCATGTTGACCGCCACGATGGGCAGTGTCGCCTTCAGCGCCTGGACCTTCTCCAGCGCGGCCACCTGGGCGCTGACGAAGCTGAGCAGGCACGGCGTGCCGAGGGAACGGCAATGGACGTCGGAGTCGAAGCGGCTGAAGACCTGGATGGCCACGAGGTCGGCGCCCGGCGCGACCCCGCTCCCGCCGTCGCCGTCGATCCCTTCGCCGTCACCGGCGATGATCCCGGCCACGTGCGTCCCGTGGGAGCAGTCCAGCAACTCGTCGGAGCAGCCGCCGCGCTCGGCGTCGGCCGAGCCGGGGCCGTCCTGCTCGGGGGTGCCGTCGGGGCACAGGCTGGTGGCGGAGTAGTCGGGGTCGGCGGGTGAGAAGCACGCCTCGGCCACGACGCGGCCGCCGAGGAAGGGGTGGCCGGTGGCGACGCCGGTGTCCAGCACGGCCACGGCGGTGCCCGCGCCGGTCAGGCCGGCCGCCCTGGTGCGGTCGCCGCCGATCAGCGGGACGCTCTGCCCGAGGGCCGGCGGCACCGGCCGATCCTCGGACACGCTGAGCACGCCCGGCCTGGCGGCGAGCCGCTGGAGGCCCGCCCGGTCGGTCCGCAGGGTGACCATGGGCAGGCGGGACAGCGTCTGGAGCACCTGGCCTGCGCCGGAGCCGGAGACGGCGGCCAGCTCGTCGCGATCCCTGGTCACGACGTTGACCCGGAGCCTGCCTCCGGCGTCGAGCTTGCGGGCCAGTCCGGGATCCACCCACGGCACCGCGTCCGCCCGCTGCCCCGCCTCCGCGCGCTGCCCCGCCGCGGCGGCCGACGAGCCGGTCGCGACGGCGAGCGAGGAGAGCAGGATCGCCGTCAGGACGAGCACGCGGTGGATGGTCGCCGTGACGGTGGCTGATCGCCTCATGAGGCTCTCCTTCGGCGCGGGACGAAGATGCCCGCGCAATGTAAGCGCCCCCTGTTGCCACCCGTTTGCCAGCGACGTCAGCGCCCTTCGCGGCTGCCGATCCGGCTGAAGATGGCGGTCGACTCCTGGCGGGCGGCGCCGGCGTGCGCGGCCTCGCCGTTGCGCGACGCCAGGCGGGCCAGGACGGAGAGCGTGCGGGCGCGCCACAGCGGCAGCTCCAGCGTGTCCCACAGGTCGAGGGAGGCGGACAGCGCGGCCCTGGACTCGGCCACCGCGTCCTGCTCCAGGCGCAGCTCGCCGAGCGTCCGCAGGCCGAGCGCGCGGCCGAAGCGGTCGTCCTGGCGGGTGAAGACGCGCAGGCTCGCCTGGAGCGCCCGCTCGGCCTGCGGCAGGTCGCCCACGCGGATCCGGATCTTGGCCAGGGACTGGTCGGCGTAGGCCGTCCCGTGCGGGTCGGACAGGGCGGCGAACAGGCGGCGGGACTCGCGCGTCCTGGTCGCGGCGTGCCCGTACTCGCCCCTCGCCCGGTGCACCAGCCCGATGCTGCGCTGGAGCAGGGCCTGGCAGCGCAGGTCACCGATCTTCTGGTACGTCTGCAGCGCCCGGCCGAGCAGCCACAGCGCCAGCTCGTCGTCGCCGCGTTCGCGTTCCACGAAGCCCAGCATGTAGATGGCGTGCGCGTGCCCGGCCTGGTCGCCGAGGGCGGAGCAGAGCGAGGCCGCCTCCAGCAGGTCGGTCTCCCCCTCGGCGAACCAGCCGCCCTCGGCCCGTACCGTGCCCAGCCCGGACAGGGCGGCCGCCAGGTGCCGCCGGTCGCCGAGCCGCTGGAAGGCCCGCCGGGCCTCCTCGTAGGCGGCGACGGACTCGGCGAAGCGGTCCTGGGCGAAGCGGATCCGGCCCAGGCCGAGCATCACCAGCCCCTCCCCCTCCAGGTCGCCGGACCGCCTGACGGCCTCGGGGCCGCCGGCGCCGCCCTGCCCTGACCGGCCGCCGAGGCGGGGGTCGCCGCGCAGGATGTCCAGGCGCAGCCGTACCAGGGCGGGGCCGGGATCGAGTCCCAGCTCGTCGTTCAGGTGGGCGCGTGACCGTTCGAAGGCGTCCAGGGCCTCGGCGATGCGGCCGGAGCGGTAGAGCGCGAGCATCAGCAGGCCCACCAGCCGTTCACGGGTGGGGGCGGTCGCCACCTCCTCGGCCAGCGCGCCGAGGACCTGCCGGTGGCGGCCGAGCCGCAACGACGCCTCGGCGTGCTCCTCGATCGCCTCGCGCCGAGCCTCCTCCAGCCGGACGCAGAGCGTGTCGCGGGCGGCGCCGACGGCCGCTTCGTCGAGCACCGGGCCACGCCACAACTCCAGCGCCTGCCGCAGCAGCCCGGCCTTCTCCTCGTCGTCGTCGCTCCCCCCGGCCCGCTCCCTCAGCACGGCGAACCGGTGGGCGTCCACGGCCATGGGGTCGATGCGCAACCCGTAGCCGGAGCCGGTGGCGAACACCTCCACGTCGCTCCCGGCGGCGTCCGCGAGCAGGCCGCGCAGCCGGGAGACGAGCACCTGGACCTGCCTGCGCGCGCCCTGCGGCGCCCCCTCGGGCCAGAGCACCTCGGCCAGGCGCTGGAGCGGGACGACCCGGCCGGCCGACAGAGCCAGCACGCCGAGCAACAGCCGCTGCTGCCGCCTGCGCAACACCACCGGCGCCCCCGCCCACCGGAAGTCGACCGCCCCCAGCACCCGGACGCCGTCGTTCGGTGAATTGATCACCTCCCCATGATTGACCGACTGTCGAAGCCCACCGTCAACCGATATTCAACCGAGACAAATCCCGCATTTGTCCGAAGAAACCTTGGCGGCTCCGATACGTGGGCGATATCCGACTGAGACGAACCAACCGTCAAGAGGAGGCAAGTCACGTTCCGTAACGCTTGCTCAAGCCTGAACAGCACGACACGGACCGATCCGGAAGACGTTTCACCGACCCCCTAGACCGGCCATCGCCTCTAATGCAACGCCGTCGAACGCACGCAGGACTCCCTCGACGACCACCCGAACCATAGCCGCGAGAGAACGATCACAACGCCCGTAGCCGTCAACACATGACGGAGCCCCGCCGAAACATTCAACAGCGAGGCCCCGTTCGTGTCACTCAAACTCAATGCCCGCGTCCGGACAGTTGGATCCGAGTGAATACACTTAGCGAATAGCATTCGCTCGGAAAACACTCAGAGCGGAAAGTCGTTATGCCACGGGGCATCCAACTCCTCCGGGTCAGCACCTGCCTCCCTGACTGCACTGTCGATTTCCGAGATCTCATCGACGATTTTAACGTAGGGCGTGTCGAAGTCCCCGTCATAGAAACAGATGTTCTCGTCCACGAGACGCTTGGGTACCTCGATCGCAGCGATACGGAATCGGCCATCCTGCATGGGGACGACCCAGACCCACGAGTAGCGGTCAGGATCGCTACTCGGTCGACGGGCCGAGATCTCCGCCTTGGTCATGACCAGGCGATTCTCAGCTTGGGTCCTCATTTACTCTCTCCAGAAGATCCGGATGATGGGGCCGTCGAAGGTATGGATCTGCAGGTGCGGGAAGTCTCCATCAGCGTTATCCGCTCCATGACCGAGAACACGTCCGTCGGAACCGAGCTCATCGTCCCAATGATAGGTGCCGGACTTCCGGCCGAAGTACTGCCTTGTACCCGGCCCGTCAAAGCCCTGAGCGTTCCGATAGCCATGCCCTTGAAACTTCCCAAGGAACAGCTCCTCCGCCTGACTACGCGACTGAACATGGATGCTGGTCGCGCCCTCGTCAATGGCCTTGGCGGCCTTGGAAACGGCCCCGCTGGACCAAGGAATATCACAAGGTCCGGAGTTGTGGACGAGTACGGCCTGGTCACCCGCCAACACGTAGTACGTGTGGAGGTCGGCGACGGTGAGGTTGTGGACGCGGGCCTGGGCCGTCCAGGACCTGACCACCTTGATCTGGACGTAGGTGCCGGCGGCCGTACGGAGGAGCTGGCCGGGATGTAAGTCCTTGGCCTCGCGCCAGTTCCCCGCGTCCGCCACCCAGAAGGGGTGGCCGTCGGTGGCGACGATGTCGCGGGTGCTGCCGCCGCCGTTGTCCACGGTGACGGTGACCAGGTTCTTGGAGCCTTCACCGACGATGGTGGCGGTGACGTCCTTGGCCTCGGTGCGGCCGGTCTCCGGGTCGGTGGCCATGACCCTGTCGCCAGGTTTCAGCTGGTCGATGGGTCTGCTGGCGCCGCCGGCGAGCAGAACTCTCGTTCCTGGGACGAAACTGTTGGACAAGGAGCAGGAGCCGCCTCCGGACGGGTTCTTGCTGCGTTTGCCCGCGCGGGCTATCAGGCCGTCCAGGGCGGCGATCTTCTTGTTGATGTCGTCGATCTTGGCGTCGATGGCCTCGATGGCGCGGCGGGCCGCCTTGATGGCGCCCTGGACCTTTTTGTAGATCTTGATGCCCATCCGGACCCTGGTGGCCAGTTTCCAGATCAGGCCGCCGATCTTCTTGGCCGGCACGAATTCCAGGATCAGGCTGACGCAACTGCCGACGCTGCCGCCTAAACAGCCTTTTATGTCATCTATTTTCAGGAAATCTTTGATGAATCCGATGCCTGCGGCCTTCAAGGCTTCGAGCACCGCGTTCCGCTTGGCGATCTGCTGCTGTTGCTGCCGCTCGTTCTGTTGCGAGTCGCGGGCGTTGTTGAGGCGTTTTCTGGCGCCGTCCCGATCGCAGGGGCCTTCGCAGTCCGGGTTGTCGTGGTCCTCGCCCGGCGCGCAGGGAGGTGCGATGGAGTGGAAGCAGCCGACGCCGGTGCAGCAGGGCTTCTTGCCCGTGGGGTCGGCCAGGGTGGGGGGATTGTTGTTGGCGTAGTTGTAGCCGTTCATCTGCTGGGAGTCGCCCATCTGGATGAGCGGGTCGACGGAGATGAAGCGGCCGGTGAGCGGGTCGTAGCTGCGGGCGCCGAGCGTGGTCAGGTCGGTGCCGGCGTCGTTGATGCCGCCGACGAATCCGCGCTGGTGGTCCTGGGGCCAGGCGCCCTGGCTGCCGCGCAGGGCGCCGAAGGGGGTGTAGCGGCGCTGGCTGAGGGCGCCGGTCTCGGCGTTGATGGCCAGTTCGGCGGTGCCGTGGTGGTCACCGAGGACGTAGGTGACCCCGGTGGTGGTCCGCATGGCGTTGCCGACGTAGCGGCTGGCCGTGGGGCTGGTGGCCCCCTTGACCAGGTGCACCTCCAGACCGGGCAGGTACAGGGTGGTGCCGTCCTTGTCGCGCCGGATGAGCCGCTCGCCGTCGGCGGTGTAGAGGAAGCGGGTCTCGCCCTTCTTGTCGTCGTTGACCTTGACGAGCTCGCCTTCGGCGTCCCAGGTCAGCGTCTGGTTGCTCGCCTGGGTGCGGCGCTCGACGGTGTTGCCGGAGGCGTCGTAGGCGAAGGAGGCGGCGCCGGGGACCGTGGTGAGGCGGTGGGCCTTGGCCGGGTCGTAGACGTAGGCGCGGTCCGACTGCTGGACGCCGCCCGCCGGGCCGGCGCCGTAGAGGGACTCGCTGCGGCGGTTGCCCGTGTCGTCGTAGGTGTAGGCGGCGCGGTAGGGGGCCGGGCCGCCGACGGTGGCGGTCGCGCCGGTGGCGGCGCAGGCCGCGTCGCCGTCCTGGGTCCAGGCCTCCGACAGGCGGGACAGCTCGTCGTAGCGGAAGCACTGGTTGTCGACGCCGTCGCGGGAGGTGTCCTTGATCTGGGTGATGTTCCCGGCGGGCTGGTAGGCGTACTGGGTGCTGCGGTCGGTGCCGGCCATGCCGAAGTGCCAGGTGGTGGCCTTGGCCAGGCGGCCGGTGCCGAACTCGTAGTCGAAGGTCTGGTCGATCTGCTTGCCGTCGCCGCCGGACTGCATGCGCAGGCCGATGACCCGGCCGGTCTTGGTGTAGTCGGTGCCGACGAGGTACGTCGACAGCTGGGACTTGGTGGAGACCAGGCGGCCGAGGTCGTCGTAGGTGTAGGCGATGTTCTCGGCGGGCAGCCCGCCGACGGCGGGGCTGCTGCTCGCGGCGACGCTGCCGTCGAGGTTGTAGCTGGTGTCGAAGACGTACCCCTGGGCGGGCGCCAGGCCGCCCTCGACGGCGGGCAGGACCACCCTGCTGCGCTGCGGGCGGTCCAGGTTGTCGTACGCCTCCACCTGCGTGGTGTACCGGTCGTTGCCGACGATGCGGGTGGAGCTGGTGAGCTGGCCCTTGCGTACGGTGTCGTACACCCACTCGGCGACCTTGGTGCCGGGCGACGACGTGGTGGCGTCGTACTTGGCGACCATGCGGTCGAGCCCGTCGTACTCGATGCCGATCTTCTGGTTGCGGGCGTCGGTCATCAGGACCGGCCGGTCGAGGTCGTCGTAGGCGGTCTTCTCGACGCCGCGGTCGGGGTCGTTCGACTGCACCCGGCGGCCGAGCAGGTCGTAGCTGTAGGACCAGACCTGGTTGCCGGGGCCGGTCACCGACTCCTGCTGGCCGCGGTGGTTGTAGGCGAACTTGGTGACGACCGGCCCGGCGGCCGTCTGCTGCTGGATCTCACAGGTACGCCCGTGCACGTCGGTGTAGGTGGTGACCGGGGTGCCGCCGGACGGGGGGACGACCTTGGTCCAGTCGCCGCCGTACTCGTAGCGGGTGTTCCACAGCTCGTTGACGTCGCCGTCGCTGTTGCCGGACAGCAGCCGTTCGGACAGCAGCCGGCCGCGGCCGTCGTAGGTGTTCCACAGCTGCGACTCCACCGCGCCCACGGTGGCCACCCCGAACCGCTTGGGCTCGGGGTCGCCGTCGGCGTAGTAGGGCGCGAAGGTGTAGTGCACCTGGCCGGCCCCGTTGTAGACGCTGTCGGAGACGATCCGGCCCCTGGTGTCGCCGTTCTTGCCGGGGGCCTGCGACTGCCTGGGCCGCAGCCACCCGTCGAACAGCGTGTACGACGTCTGCTGGCCGCCTTCGCTGGTCAGCGTCTTCGCGCCCACGGCCACGATCGCGCCGGCGTTGACCAGGTACTGGTACTCGTTGTCGGGCGTCATGCTCGTCGTGCGGCCCGGCCCCCAGACCTTCGCGGTGCGGCCCAGCGCGTCCCGTTGCGCGATGGTCACCTTGCCGGCCGCGCCGGTCTCGCGCGTCGCCAGGCCCCACGCCGGGTCGAGCACCCGGGTCGTGACCATGGCCGAGTCGGGGTCGTCGGCGCGGGCCCGCGGGGTGGTGGTGACCACCTGCGTGGTGACGCCGTGCGTCTCGGTGTAGTCGGTGGAGGTGGTCAGCCCGGCGGCGTCGGCGACGGTCTTGGGGCGTCCCAGGTCGTCGTAGGTCGACCGGGCCATCACCTGGTAGCCGGTGACCGCGGTCGCCGAGGCGGCGTTCCCGCGTTCGGTCCTGGTCACGTCCCCGTGCACGGGCGCGGCCTTGAACGCCTTGTCGTCGTAGTAGGTGCGCGCGTCGGCGATCAGGTCGGTGAGCAGGTTCGGCGTGTCGGCGCAGCGGCGGGCCACCGTGGTCACCCGGGCCGGCAGGCGCAGCACCCGCGCCCCGTCGGCGGTCAGCTCGGTCCTGGTGCATTCCTCGTCGCCGGCGACGCCCACCTCGCCCTCGTCGTCGGTGGTCAGCGCGGCGCCGGTGGTCAGGTCGAACTCGGTCACGGTCGAGCGGGTCTGCTGCCAGGACAGGCCGACCAGGCCGAAGGTGCGGGTGGACCTGGTGCCGGTCAGGTTGGCGGTGATCGTGCCCCACGGGCGGGACCTGGAGGCCGTCTGGTGGTACCACGGCGTGCTGATCGACTTGCTCACCGGCACGCCGCCGGCCTTGTCGTAGGTCACGGTGCGCAGGGTCGTGCCGTGCAGGGACTCGTGGTCGGTGTACGTGCCGCCCTCGCCGTCGTCCACGGTGACGGCCTTGGTTCCGCCGGAGACCGCCGCGCGGTCGCCGTTCATGCCCTGGAAGTACCAGTAGTCGGTCTGGGACGGGGTGCCGCCGCCGGCCGCGCTGGTGGCCCCGCCGATCACCCGGACCTTGTCGAAGCCGCGCCAGTTCGACCACGTCTTGAACTTCTCCGGCGTGATGCCGTCGTCGTCGGCGTAGTGCCAGGCGGGCTTGCCGATGCTGTAGTCGTAGCGGGTGACCATGTCCGGGCCGCCGCCGGTCAGGTCGGTCTGGATCAGCTCCCGGACGACGTACTTGTGGAACCAGTCCAGGCTCGGGTCGGCGCCGCCGTTGGAGTTCTGCCAGAACGTCGGGAAGCACAGCCGCCGGTTGCTCGCCGGTTGCGGCAGGTCGGAGGGGCTGCAGTCCATCCCCGAGTAGGTGACGTCGAGCTTGCCGCCGGTCTCGTTCTGGATCGAGGCCACCCGCTCCTTGACGAACGGGCCGACGTCGTCGCCGAGTTTGTCCACCCGGTTGGCGAGCTGCTGGTAGACGAAGCTCACCGGCGGCATGGTGACCGGCGCCGCACCGGCGTGCCCGGTGTGGACGATGTCGGTGAGCTTGAGCTGCCGGTCCACGTCGGCGATGCCCCACAGGTGCTTGAACTCCCAGGAGTCCACGTCGCGGTGGCCGGTGCCGGCCGCGTTGACGACCTTGGTGGTGACCTTCGTCAGGCGCTTGCGGGTCCAGAAGCTCGGCGAGGCCGTCCCCTTGCCGTCCTTGCACTCGGTGCCCTCGTCGCAGTTCATGTCCCAGGGCACGTCCGGCCAGCGGACCGGATGGGCGGAGATGTCGGCGCACTCCGCCGCGGTCAGCAGGCAGCGCTCGGCGTTGGTGAAGTCCACCCGCGCGGGCGGCGTGGCCGGGAACAGGTCGCCGGTGCGCAGGCCGTACTGGATGGAGGTCAGGTAGCCGCCGCGGTCGTAGGCGGTGTCGTCGGCGGCGCGCAGGTTGCGGCCGTAGCGGTTCTGCTCCTTGGCGTAGTAGAAGGTCACCGCGTTGCCGTGGGTGTCCTCGATGTAGTCGAGGTTCCACCGCCAGGTCTGACGGCACCAGGAGTCCTTGAAGGCGTCCTTGTGGCAGGGCTCGCCGGCGTCGTCGCCGAACACCGGGACGTCCCAGGCGGAGTTGGTCTGGGGTTTGCCGGCGGTCCAGCCCGGCAGGCGGTTCTTGCCGAAGTAGTACTGGGTGCCGTCGGCGGTGGTCACGCGCCAGTACTCGTTGTCCTCGTCGCCGTTGGCGGTGTCGGCGGCGGTGCCGGTGAGGCGCTGGACCCGGGTGCCGTCGTCCCTGGCCAGGACCCAGGTGTCGGGGCCGGTCGGGACGAGCTCGCCGCCCGATCCGCCGAGCGCGAGCGTGGCGTTGTCGTAGGCCCAGCACTGGTCCATCGGCTCGACCTGGTAGGTCGGGTCCTTGGGGACGCCGTCGTCCTTGCAGGACTTGTACTTGCGCTCGATGTACCCGGGCGACAGCTCGAAGCCGTCGCCGAGCCAGGATGCCTGGTTGTTGGTGGTGGCGGTGCGCCCGTCGATGGAGGCGGCGGAGTAGTTGACTACCAGGTTCGGCACCAGCCCGCCCGGCACCGGCGGCACCCGCAGCGGGTAGGACCAGGTGAAGTCGCCCGTCTGCGGGCTGACCTGCCAGGTCGCCGACGGCGACAGCGAGGTGACGCCGAAGTCGCCCTTGTCACCCGACGTCCCGGAGGTCACGGCCAGCACCATCGGCTCGGCGGCCAGGTCGACGTCGGCGCTGAGCGTCCTGGTCTCGGTGTCGTTGCGGCCCTTCAGCGGCACGGCCTGGCGGCACTCGGCCTTGTCCGGGCTGGTCAGGGCACATGCGGGCAGGGCCGCCAGGCGCACCCGGGAACCGAAGCCGCCTCCGTAGGCTTCGGCGAAGGGGGCGTAGTCCACCTTCATCGTGACCTTGCCCGGCGGTCCCGACGTGCGGGCCGCGGTGAAGACCGGGCCGCCGACGCCCGCGCGCTGCGAGGCCGCGCGGTCGTGGGTCTGGATCCGCACCCGCCCGGCGGCGGAGGCGGCGTCGGCCGCCGTCGCGGACAGCGTGCCCGCCTTGCGGGCGGCGGCGGACGCCGGGGCGGCCGCCAGGTCCACCTCGACCGTGCCGGGCGCGGGCCAGGCGGCCACGGGGTCGGGGGCCTTCGGTTCGGTGATCCGTGGCTTCACCGCGGCGGGCCGGCCGGGCACGACCCGTTCCCGGTCGACGGGCTTGGGCCGATCCCGCTCGGCGGCGGCGCTCGCGGAGGGGACCGTCGTCGGCACGACCATCAGGCCGACAGTGAGCAGCAACGTGAGGGCCGCGCGGAGCAGCCGGGACCAGGAAGAGCGACGTCGGCGTGCGGCATGGACGCGCATGCCGTACCTCCCAGGGAAGAGAGCGGAAGCGGCAGGAGGGACGGCGGGGGCGCCGGCGCGGCGCCCCCGCACCGGGGTCAGTCGGGGGTGTTGTCGTTGAGCGCGTCTTCGGAGACGGTCGTCATCTCCGACCACAGGGACAACAGGTCGATCAGGCTGCCGTCCGCGGGGCCGCGCAGCACCCACACGTCGTCGACGTGGCCCGACCAGTTCAGGCCCGTCCCGCCGCGGCCGAGCTGGGCCGAGGTGATGGGGCCCGACAGGGTGACGTCGTTGCGGTAGGACTTGACCTCGGCCTCCGGAGCCGCTTCGAGGGTGCCGTTCACCCAGAACTCCAGCGTCTTCTCCCGTGCCCGGTAGACGATCGCCAGGTGGTCCCAGTCGCCGAACCCGGTGTGGAAGGCGGGATGTTCCACGACGGTGCCGCCGGGGATCTCCACGACGTACCGGCCGGTCTCGCCCATGTCCGGGTCGCCGCGGGCGGGGTCGAACTTCACCGTCAGCGCGCTGCCGGTGGCCATGGGCAGGTTCAGCAGGGTCATCGCCCTGCGCGCCTGGCCGCTGGTCTCCACCCAGGCCGAGAGGGTGAAGCTCTCCCGCGGATCCAGCACGGCCGACTCGACGGCCGCGTAGTCGCCGGTCGCGCCCGGCAGGCGCAGGGAGCCGGGCACGACGCTGTTGCTCATGGGGGTCTTGGCCACGAAGCGGGCCGCGCCGTACAGCTTGACGGGGGTTCTGGGCGCCTCGCCGCTGTCGTCGGGGACGTTGTTGAGGTGCCACTTGTGCGTCACCGTCAGCATCTCCTTGGACAGCGCCGCCGCCTCCTCGACGCCGACGATCCGGTCGTAGACGCGGACGTCGTCGATCTTGCCGGGGAAGTGGTCGAGCGGCTGGGCGCCCCACAGGACGCGGCCGATGGTGAGCGGGCCGTTGGCCGCCCAGGCGGCGGTGTAGTCCATCTCGGTGCCGGGCTCGCCGTTGACGTAGATGCGCACCTTCCTGGCCACCGAGTCGAAGACGCCCATCAGGTGCGTCCACTCGCCGGGTCTGGCCTGTTTCGCCGACCACGCGCTGGCCGAGGCCGCCGAGGTCGAGTCGGCGTTCATGCGCCAGAACACCCATTTGCGGTTCGGCGCGTCGTAGCGCAGGCAGAAGCCGGACACGTTGGCGCCGTCCTGGGCCAGCACGGTGGCGTAGGACGAGGGCAGGACGTCCGGCAGCTTCGCCCACGCCGTGACCGTGAAGCTCTTGGTGGTGTCGAGCACCGCGGCGTCGGTGCGGGCGTAGGCGGTGGTTCCGTTGCCGGCCATCGCCGTGCCGCGGGAACCGGCCACGCCGAGCTGCGGCGTGCCCGCGGTACGGGCCGGGTAGCGGCCGCCGGTCTCCGCCAGGGTGGTGGCGCCGGCCGGGTCGTTGAGCTTCCAGTGGGCCTTCGGCCCGCGGCCGGGCGCGACCCGGAACCGGTAGACGGCCGACCCCTTGGAGTAGTTGCCCGCCTGGTCCTTGACGCGGACGTAGAGGCTGTTGCTGCCGACGACCTTGGGCAGGATCTGCACCGTCTCGGTGGCGCTGCCCGCGGTCCTCTTGTGGAACTGGGTGGGGTCGTCGTTGACCGCGTACGCCCACTCGGTCACCGACGGGTCGAAGGTGATGACGAACCGGCCGTAGCGGCCCATGCCGTCCTGCGGCGTCTGCGCCGGGTCGAGGGGGTCCTCCGCGGCGTACCCGTCGGCGCCGGACGAGGTGATCACCGGCAGCGGCGGCGCCTTGGTGTCGAAGACGAAGTAGCAGGCGGTCGCCGCCCCGGCCGAGCTCCACGGCCCCTTGCCCTTGCGGCTGTCCTGGGCGCGCACCTGCCAGTTGACGACGGTGTTCTCCGGCAGCAGCCCGCGCGGCACCTGCGCCATGAAGCTGTTGCCCGCCTTGCCGGACTTGGCGCTCTTGGCCGGCGTGAGGTACCGCCATTCCTTGTTCTGCCCGGCGGCGTTCTTCCACGACACCAGGAACTCCGCCTGGACCTTGTCGGCCGTGCGGTTGTAGGTGTCGGGGTCGCGGAGGTTCTTGGCGATCAGCTTCGGCGTGGACCAGTTGAACACCGACGGGTTGCCCGGCCCCTTGCAGGGGCCGCCCGGCTCCATCTCCAGCTGGCTCATTCTCGGCTGCAACGGCGGCCGGTTGTAGTGCACCCGCAGGTAGGCGCGCGACTCGAACCGCTTCCAGCCGAGCTGGTCGCCCTCGTCGGCGGCGCGCAGGCCGAACGTGGTGTCCCGCCAGCCCTTCTGCGCCGCCTCCTTGACGCCCGAGGTCACGTTGAACAGCACGTCACCGGCGGGGCAGGACTTGGCGGCGCAGCCCGACCACCCCTTGGCCACGTTGCGGCTGTCCAGCTTGCGCAGCCAGTTGTCGGAGGTGGAGTTCCAGGTGGAGTTCTTGCCGAACGCCTTGGCCAGGTGGATGTTGACCGGCCGCTTGCTGCCGGAGGCGGCCCACACCTCCCGTACGTGGAACTCGGCGGACAGCACCTGCTTGCCGGCCAGCCAGCCGGTGGGGATGCGGTAGAACAGCCGCTTCTTGTGCGGGGAGCCGCAGCTCTTGCCGCTGGAGGGCAGGCCGATCGGGCATCGGCCCATGCCCTGGTCCTTGGTGAAGTTGTAGAGCTCGAATCCGCTGCTGGCCACCATGAGGTTCGCCGAGCTCATCGGCGTGCGGTACATCGGGTCGATGTAGACGGGGAACGTCGTGTCGGCCGCGGTCAGCATGGCCGGGTCGGGGGTCAGCGTGAGCTGTCCCTGGCCCAGTTCGGTGCCGATCGTGGCGATCTTCGACGCGTCGCCGGGGGTGCCGTCCGTGGCGTGCGTGGTCGGCGGGTCGACGGGGCCGTCCTCGCCCACGGTGCCCGTGCCCGCGGCGGGGGGCGCGGGCGCCGAGTCCCACATGACGGGCTTGGGCGCCTCGAAGATCACCGCGCCGTTGTCGGGGTCGACCGCCTCCTGCGTGCCGTCGGCGCCGGTGCTCACCGTCAGCGTCGGCGCGGACAGGCCGAGGGTCAGGCTGGCCAGCCGGGGGTCCTGGGCGGCGGCGGGGGTCTTCACCACCAGCGTGTGCGCGAAGCCGTCCGCGGTGGCCCGCACGCGCAGGTCCACGTCCGGCCCGAGCACGCCGGCGTACACGGCGGTGTCGCCGTCCAGGCTCGGCGTGGGCAGCGTGGTCGGCCAGGTCAGCGACATGGTGTGGCCGGAGCGGGTGAGCGTGGCCATCGGCCCCGTCCCGCCGGCCGACAGCCTGAGGTCCACCAGCGAGGAGTACGGCCGGACCGTCCCGTCCTGGAACCGCAGGCCGTTGTACAGGGGGACCCACGTGTCGCCCTGCTTCTTCCTGATCGGGGCGAGCCGGTCGTTGACGTACATCGTGCCTTCGGGGGTGGCGTACACCTCGCGCGTCTCGCCCCGCTCGGCCAGCACCTCCACCAGTTGCCCCGTGGCCTCGGCGGAGGCCAGCGCCTCGGCCTCGGTCTGCCGGGGATCGGTGGAGACGGTCCACTTCTGTTCGGTCAGCGAGACGTTGTCCAGGAAGGCCGTCAGCGCGCCCTGGCCGCCGAGCTGGAAGGTGAGCGCCCCGGTGGTGGTGTCGGCGGTGGAGTCGAAGGTGTAGGAGAAGTGTTGCGGCTGGTCGGGCAGCTCCACGTCCGTGGCGAAGATCTCCGGGCAGGTCTCGGCGTCCTCGCAGAGCACGGCCTTGACGGTCGCCGCGGCGGTGGCGTGGGCGTCGAAGGAGAGCGTGTACGTCTTCTTGGCCTGCAACGTGCGCCCGAGCTGGCGCAGGTGTGCCTGCCCCGGTTCGGTGGTGCCGTCGGCAACGGTGACCTTGAGCACGCCGTTCTCCACCGCCGTCGTGGTCGGCCCGGCGGCCTCCCATGACGCGGCGTCCGTGGTGAACTCCCCGTTGAGCAGCAGCTTCTTGCTGAACGAACCCCGTCCGTAGAAGGCGACCTTCTGGTACGTCCAGCCTTCGGCCAGCGCGCGCGCCTTCTCCGCCTCGCCGACCGCGTACCGGTGGGAGGGGCCCTTGACGAGCTGGTGGACCGGGAGCAGCCCGTCCCCGGCCGCGGCCTGGGCGTGGAAGCGCACGCCCTCGTTCACGTAGCCCTGCGCGACGGCCTGGTCGCGCTCGCTCTGGTCGAGGGTGAAGATACGGTCGCCGCCCGCCTTGCGCAGGCCGGTGACCGGCGACAGCCCGGTCACCGCCTCGCGCGAGACGTGCAGCACCTGACCCTCAGGGGTGTAACCCCATTTCGTCACCGCGCTGTCGTACTCCGTCTCCCAGGTGGTGAACAGCGTGTTGTCGGTGCCGGTGGTGCCCCGTAGCCGGAACAGGGGTTTGACCATCCACGCGGTGGCGGCGTCCACCGCTTCGGCGACCGCCTGCGGCGGCGTCCACACCGTGCCGGCCAGACCGCCAACGGCCAGCGACGCCGCTGCCAGGACGGCCGTCCACCTTCGTAACCCCATGCGTACTCCCCTGGTACACGATCGCGTGGCATGCGTTCCGCCACAGCATCGATCGGCTCGGACCGCCGGGGTAGGCCGCGGCCGCCGGTTGGGAAAACGTGGGAAACGCTTCCCGCCCGGCCCCCTCTCCGGCGGGCCCGGCGTGGCAGCATGAACGCGACCGCTGACACCCCCGCCGGGAAGGGCCCCCATGAACACCGCGGACCTGTACGACGAGCGCGGCGACGAGCTCGACTCCTGCGACCTGCAGCTGCGCCAGTACGGCGGCCGCCGCGCCTTCCACGGCACGATCGTCACCGTGCGCTGCCACCAGGACAACGCCCTGCTCAAGGCGGTCCTGTCGGAGCCCGGCGAGGGCCGGGTCCTGGTGGTGGACGGCGGCGGCTCGCTGCACGCCGCGCTGATGGGCGACATGATCGCGGGCGGCGCGGTGGCGGCCGGCTGGGCGGGCGTGGTGATCCACGGCGCCGTCCGGGACGTGACCGCGCTGCGCGAGCTCGACCTCGGCGTGAAGGCCCTGGGTTCCAACCCGCGTAAGAGCGGCAAGACGGGCACGGGCGAGCGGGACGTGCCGGTGACGTTCGGCGGCGTCACGTTCTCACCGGGGGCCGAGCTGTTCAGCGACGACGACGGCATCCTGGTCACCCGCGTACCGGGCTGACCCCGCCGCCGCGCGGGCTTCCACGGGGCCGCCGGGGTGTGGTTTCGTGACAGGACATCACGATCCGGAGGCGGACCATGGCATTCCAGCTCATCGTTCTCTACCACCACCCCGAGGACGTCGCGGCCTTCGACCGGCACTACGACGAGATCCACGCGCCCCTGGCGGCCAAGCTTCCGGGCCTGCGGGGCTACACCGTCCAGCGGCCGGTGGCCGGCGGCGGTCAGCGGCCCGCCTACCACCTGGTCGCGGTGCTGACCTGGGACGACGAGCAGGCGTTCATCGCGGCGATGAGCAGCGAGGAGGGGCAGGCGGCGGTCGCCGACGTGGGCGAGTTCGCCGGGTCGGGGGTCACGATGACGACCGGGCCGTCGGGTTCGGTGCTCTGAACATGCGAGAAGGGCGTCCCCCCGCGGGGAACGCCCTTCTCGTCGTACGCGCGTGTTACTTCTTGACCGACAGCGGGGCCGTGCCGGTGTCCTGCTGACGCCAGGCGCCCGTGTCGAACGCCACCGGAGCGGCCTTCCTGCCCACACCGTCACCCCACTTGGTGACCACGTACTGGATCTTGATGTGACCCTCGCCCTTCACACCGTCCACACCCAGCGTGTCCGGATTGAACCGGCCACCGGTCAGCTCGGCGAACGTCTTGGCGTCCAGGTCCAGCATCACCCCACGGCTGGAGGGGTCACCAGGACCACGGTCACCCACGAAGAACGGCAGCTTCTTACCCTGGTAGACCACGTAACCCTCGGTCATCAGCGGCCACGACGGCGAAGCCGCCAGGCCCTTCTGCATCGGCTTGCCGGCCGCCGGCAGACCCGTGTCACCGGCGCGACCCGAGGAGTCGTCCCAGAAGTAGGACGCCGTCGTCGAACCGGCCAGCACACCCCGGCCGTTCACATCCGCATCAGCGCTCGCGGGATGAGCGGCGGCACCGATCGTCAGCGCCGACAGAGCAGCGGCGGAAAGCATGGCGAAAGAACGCAGGCGAGCAGTCATCAGCAGTCT
>NZ_JBSGCE010000057.1:0-57508 GCF_053601695.1 Nonomuraea sp. NPDC004702 | reverse complement strand
CGCCACCCCCTCCCCCTCCCCCTCCCCGGCACCGGCGACGATGCCGCAGTTGGCCCTCAACAGCAGCGCCAGGTCCGCGGAGGCGAAATCGGCCCGCAGCCGCCCTGCGGCCTTGGCCCGCCGTACCACCTCCGCGAAGCCCCGCTCGGCCCGCTCCCGTGTGCGCTCGTAGTCGACCGCGTCGGGGAACGCGGTGAGGAAGGCGTCGGTGAACCCGCGGTCGGCGACCTGCATCGCGCACACCTTCTCGATCGCCCCGCAGAACCCGTGCCAGGGATCGGGGTCGGCCAGCGCCTCGTCCACGACCGACGCGCACGCCGCCAGCTCGTCCGCGAACACCTCGGTGATCAGTGACTCGCGTGACGGGAAACGCCGGTAGAGGGTGGCCACGCCGACCCCGGCGCGCCGCGCGATCGCCACCATCGGCACGTCCAGACCGCGTCTGGCGAACGTCTCCCGCGCGGCCTCCAGGATGCGCGCCCGATTGTGCCGCGCGTCGGCCCGCATTTCCCTGGCGGGCGCCAACTGAGAGCGAGGAATGGGCATCTTTCTCACATTAGCCTAAATGGAGAGCCCCGTCCGTTTAGCGGGCTAGCGTCGTCCACATGGAGACGAACGAGATGCGCGCGGCCCTGTTCGACCGGTACGGACCGCCGGAGGTCCTGTACGTGGGCACGGTGCCGAAGCCGGTCCCCGCCCCCGGCCAGGTGCTGGTGCGGGTGCACGCCGTCAGCGTGAACGGCGGCGAGGTGCACGGCCGGACGGGCCGGCTGCGCCTGGTGACCGGGCTGATGCAGCGGGGCTTCCCGAAACGGGTCGGGATCGACCTCACCGGCGAGATCGTCGCCCTGGGGGCCGGGGTGACCGGCCCCCGGGTCGGCGACCGGGTGTGGGGCACGCTGGGCCGCACGTTCGGAAGCGCCGCCGAGTACGTGGCGATCCACCCCCGCCGCCTGTCCAAGGCTCCGGCGTCCGTCGATCTGGTGGCGGCCGCGGCGCTTCCGGCGGGCACGACGGCCATCACGGCGCTGCGCGACCAGGCCGGGCTCAGGCCGGGCGACCGGCTGCTCGTCCGCGGCGGCAGCGGTGGGGTGGGCGCTGTCGCGGTGCAGCTGGGCAGGGTGCTCGGCGCCCACGTCACCGCCCTCGCCGGGGCACGCAACCTCGACCTCGTCCGCGACCTCGGCGCGCACGAGGCGCATGACTACGCCACCGTCGGTCCGGCGGAGCTGGGCAGGTTCGACGTGATCCTGGACACTGCCGGCACCGAGCACGCCGCCTTCCGCCGCCTGCTGACACCGTCCGGCCGCATGGTGGCGATCGCCTTCGATCCGCGCAGGATCGCGGGGTCCGTGGCGTACATCGCCGCCTCGGCCGTCCACGGCCGGCGGCGCGTGCGCTTCTTCAGCGGCAACCCCACCACCCGGCTCCTCACCGACCTCGCCCGGTACGTGGACGGCAGCGCCATCCGCCCGGTCGTGGACACGGTCTTCCCGCTCGACGACATCGCCGCGGCGCACCGCACGTTGGAGGCGGGCGGCGTACGCGGCAAGGTCGTCGTGCGCATCACCTGAGAGCCGTACCGGCCCCTGCCTCCTCCAGAGCGCGGAAGGAGATCCGGGTCGCGGCCAGGTCGGGATCGCGGACGTGCTTCTTCGCCTCGGACTCCGGAACCACCCGCCGGTGCCGCACCTCGAACTCCGGCGCCCACTCCCCGAGCCGGACCTCCGCACGCCAGTAGGAGCGGACGAGGACCAGGCCGAGCTCGCGCCCGCGCACGCATTCGCTGCGGGCATACCCGAGCAGCCGGCTGCCGATGACCGTGACGCACGCTTCTTCGAGCATCTCCCGGCGCAGGGTCTCCTCGATGGTCTCCGTTCCTTCGGGCCGCCCGGCGGGGAAACCCCAGTGCTCACCGTCATGGCTGATGAGGACCAGCTCATCGGCGGCCGTCACGCAGATGCCGGCGGCTCCGTGAGACCTGCCTGCCGGCGGGTCGTCGGCCGGGTGCCAGGACACCTGCCAGTCCTGGCCGTTCGAACGCACGGGCATCCGCTCCCCGTCACGGGCAGGGACGACAGCTGCCATACGACTCTCCCCGGACACGTCTGATCGCTTCCAGACATTCAAGACGACATTCGGGTCGCTCGGCAGCCTGTTTTCCAGCGGCCTCCCGCCCGGTGACGCACACCACACGGTCACAGCGTCACAGGATCCCGGGGAGCGGAGTCTCCATGGACAACACGGACACATCACCCGCCCAGCACGAAAGGAAGCCCCACCCATGAACGAGCACACGTCACAGCCGAAGGTGGCCCTGATCACCGGCGCGAACAAGGGAATCGGCCGCGCGGTCGCCGAACTGCTGGCCGCACAGAAGGTGACCGTCCTGGTCGGCGCCCGTGACGCGGGCCGCGGCGAGGAGACCGCGGCGGCGATCCGCGCCACGGGAGGCGACGCGCACGCGCTCCAACTGGACGTCACCGAACCCTCCACCGCCCAGGCGGCCGCCTCCTGGATCGACGACCGCTTCGGCCGTCTGGACGTGCTGGTCAACAACGCCGGCATCACCGGATCGGGCCAGGCCGCACCCCAGGACGCCCTCGACCGCGTCCCCAGCGCCGTGGACGTGGAGCTGGTCCGCGAGGTGTTCGAGACCAACGTCCTCGGAGTGATCAACGTGACCAACGCGGTGCTCCCGCTGCTGCGGCGATCCCCCGCCGCCCGGATCGTCAACCTCTCCAGCCACGCCGCTTCGCTGGCGCTGACCGCCGAGGTCGACGGGCCCTTGTCGGGGCTGCCGTCAGCGGCCTACTCGCCGTCCAAGGCCGCGCTGAACGCGCTGACCCTGCAGTACGCGAACGAGCTGCGCAAGGAGAACATCCTGGTCAACGCCGCCGCCCCGGGTTACGTCGACACCGACATCAACGGTCACAGCGGCTTCCTGACGCCGGCGCAGGGCGCGGCCCTGGTGGTGCGCCTGGCCACCCTCGGCGAGGACGGCCCGACCGGCGGATTCTTCAGCGAGGACGGCCCACTGCCCTGGTGACGATCCGGCGAGAGGACCCGGCCGACGACCGTCCGAACCGGTCACAACCGGGCGGTCGTCGCCATGGTGACAGCGGTCAGCGCGGCGAGCAGGGCCCAGGCGGGCGCGAAGCTGCCGGTCAGGTCCGTGAGCAGGCCGAGCACGGGCGGCGCCAGGACGACCGCCACCTGGTTGACGGCCATGGCCAGGCCGAGGGCGAATCCGGTGTGGTCCGGCGGCGCCGATTCGGCGGCGTAGGCGACCCAGGGGCCGTACCAGCCGATTCCGAAGAAGCCGAGCCAGACGAACAGCAGGCAGGCCGCGACAGGGGATCGGCCGACGGGGGTGGCCAGCAGCGTCATCCCGGTGATCACGGCGGCCAGGCAGGTCAGGACGCAGGCGTAGCGGCCGGACCTGTGCCGGTCGCTCCACGCCGCCAGGCAGACGCGGCCCAGCGCGCCCGCGCACTGGACCGCGACGTAGACCAGGGCCGCCGAGGCGGCGGCCATGGACGCCACCTCGTGCAGGTACAGCACGGTGAGAACGCCCACGCCGCTGTGCACCGACACCATGCTCGTGCCGGACAAGACGATCTTCTTCAGGTACGGTTCGCGCAGCAGTTCCAGCCGCACGCGGGACGCGGCCGGCACCGGACGCCGGTCCGGCGGGCGGCGGTGGAAGGCCATGAAGACGACGGCACCCGACAATGCGACGAGCGCGCCGGCCACGAGCGTCGACCGCCAGCCGAAGCTCGTCGCCAGTGCGGGAAGCGCGAACGCGGCGAGGACGCCGCCGAGCGGAAGCCCCGCCTGACGAATGCCCATGGCCAAACCCCGCTTCGAAGCATCGAACCAGGACGCCACCGACTTACTGCCGCCCGGCTGAATGGCGCTGTACCCGGCACCGACGACCAGCAGGACGACGAGCAAGGAGACGTACCCCGGAGCCGCGCTGCCGGCGGCCAGCGCGGCGGCGACCACGAGAGCGCCGATCCCGACGACCCAGCGCTCGTCGTGGCGGTCCAGCAGCCGTCCCGCCACGAGCAGCCCGGCCAGCGGGAGCAGCTGAGCCGCCGACTGCAGCAGGCCCAGCTGGGTCGTGTTCAGCCTCAGGTCCCGTTGCAGGTGGATGCTCATCGCGCCGATGCCCTGCACGAAGAACGCGGCCGCGGCCTGTGTGAAAGTCGCGATCCCCAGAATGATCCAGCGGTATCGCGACGTCCTCACGGCTTCCAGCACAGCAGGGGGTCGGGGTGGTCGGCGAAGCCGAGTCGCCGGTAGAGCGGTTCCGCCTCGCGGGAGGCGGTGAGATCGACCCGTACGGCGTCCCGGTCGCGGAACCAGTCGAGCAGACCGAGCATGATCGCCCGGCTGTGCCCACGCGCCGGTACGACGGGTCGGTGACCATGCCGATGACGTGGCCGATCCTCCCGTTGCGGGAGTGGGGGCCGGGGAACCACTGTTCGATCGTGCCGATGCCGCAGGCGGCCAGGCCGGTGTCGCCGTCCACGACCAGGATCCGGCAGTCGGGTTCGGCCAGCTTCTGCCTGAAGACCCGGGCGAGCGCGTCGCGCCAGTCGTCATCGGCGTCCGCGGGGTGGAAGAAGTCGCCGCCGAGGTCGTCGAAGAGCAGCGCCCTCAGGCGGACGAGTTCCGGAACATCCTGCTCCGTTGCTGTTCGCGTCATGACGTACAGGCTGATGTAATGACCTTGTGCACCTCAACCCTTACGGCGCGGACGTGGTGAACTTCGCCGCGGAACTGGCGAACC
Organism: Nonomuraea sp. NPDC004702; assembly: GCF_053601695.1. Lineage (NCBI taxonomy): Bacteria > Bacillati > Actinomycetota > Actinomycetes > Streptosporangiales > Streptosporangiaceae > Nonomuraea > Nonomuraea sp. NPDC004702. The sequence continues at coordinate 52,710 of NZ_JBSGCE010000057.1, read as the reverse complement.
GCCCACCGGCGAGCGCCGAGGAACTCGCCCACCGCTGCCGCACGGCCGGTCTGGTGCTGGAACGCCCGGTCGAACCGTCGGATCTCGACCAGACCCTCGCCGTCATCGCCGCCTGGACGAACGTCGTCGACGCCACGGGCGAGCGCGAGAAGGCCGAGCTGGTCAACGAGATGCTGGCCCGGTCGGCCGCCTACCCCCGGCTGACCGACCACGCCCATGGCTGGCACCTGCACTATCGCGACGACCTGCAGCCGCTCGGCGCGGTGCTGTTCGCCCTCATCTCGGTCGGCACGGCGATGCACCTCGTCAGCCGGGGCATGGACCGGCTCGGACGGTGTGCCGCCGCCGGTTGCGACACGATCTTCGCGGACACCTCACGCACCGCATGTCAGCGCTACTGCTCCCCCTCCTGCGCCAACAGAGACGCGGTACGCCGCCACCGCGCCCGTCACTCCACGCCTGCCGGCTGACCGCCCGGCAGGCGAGCGCAACCGCCGCTCCGGCGAGGGCCCCTCTTCCGTACGAGTGAGCCCCCACGACTGCCCCAGCCGGCTTGAGCCACTGCGGAGGCGGCGCCGAGCGCCCTCACCCGGTCACCTCAACCGGCTGAACCAACGCCGCCCCTCCTCACCGACCGGGATGCGGCGCAAGGCGGCCGAGTCGCGGGTCCTGGCGTTCGTTGCGAGGTCGTGGCGCGCTCAGCGCCCTGCTGGCGCACGTCTTCGACCGCCGCCCTGATGAGCCCCTCCTCTCGGCCGCCGACCTCCTGAACTCTGACGAACCCAAAAAGTCAGTCACCTGACTAACTAGAGGGAGTACGACCATGCTAGGTTCTCATTAGTCAGTCAGCCAACTAACTGTCAGATCGAGGTATTCATCGTGATCGTCATCACCGGAGCCACCGGAAATGTCGGCCGCACGCTGGTCCGCATCCTCGCGGAGCAGGGCCATGAGGTGACCGCCGTCTCCCGCCGCATCACCAACGGCGACGTGCCGCCCGGCGTCCGCACGGTCGCCGCCGACCTCTCCCAATCGTCCGCCGGCATGCCTTCCGCGGCGGATGCGGTCTTCCTCCTCGTCGGCGGGGACCTGATGATGGCCGGCGACCCCGCTCGGGTCGTCGCCCAGTTCGCGGACGCCGGAAAGATCGTCCTGCTCTCTTCCCAGGGAGTGGCCACCCGCCCGGACTCCATGTCACACGGGCAGGCCTTCGCCGCCTTCGAACAGGTCGTCATGGAGTCCGGCACCGACTGGACCATCCTGCGCCCCGGCGGCTTCGCCTCCAACGCCTACGCCTGGGCCTCGTCCGTCAAGGCGAGCCGCACGATCGCCGCACCCTTCGGCGAGGTCGGCCTCCCGGTCATCGACCCCGACGACATCGCCGCCGTGGCCGCCGCCGCCCTGACCCAGCCGGGCCACACGAAGGCGATCTACGAACTGACCGGCCCCACGCCGACCACCCCACGCCAGCGCGCGGCCGCCATCGGGGACGCCATCGGCGAGCCCGTCGCCTTCATCGACCAGACCCGGGAAGAGGCCCTCGCCCAGATGCTCACCTTCATGCCCGCCCCGGTGGCCGACACCACCCTCGACATTCTCGGCACCCCGACCCTGCGCGAGCAGACCGTCAGCCCGGATGTCCAGAAGATCCTCGGCCGCGCCCCCGCCACCTTCGCCGACTGGGCCCACCGCAACGCCGCAGCCTTCCGCTGACGGCCTGAACCTGTGAGCTCCGAGGACACGGCTGTGGGCTCGTCGGCCGTGGTGATTTCGTCCCACTTGCCGGTCGGAGTACGCCGGGCACCCCAACCGGCTCATGATCAACGGCCGGCCATCTCCTTCACCAGAGCCTCATCGGATTCCGCGGCTACGAGGGTGCAAGGTGCGATCGCGCTGCCGGCCTTGGCCAGCCAAGTGCCGAGAGACCAGGCCGTTCCCGGGTAGTTGCCCGGCCGGAACTCCAGCACCAGCGTCTCGCCCTGGCGGATGTAACTCGGGGAGATCACGAAGGTGTCCTGGCCGATCGGCCTGGTGGCGTCCCGGGAGCGCCAGTTCTCCGGCTTGTCGAACTCCTTGCGCTCCTGGTCGGTCATGTTCTTGGGGTTCGGCGAATCATAGGCCAGGTCCGCGCCGGCGAAGCGGCCAGGGGCGCACTGCTTGTTCGCTTCCGTGAACGTCACATCGGCCACGATTCCCTCATCCCTGAGCTTGGCCTCCAGCCCTTCCGGGTCCCGGAACTCTCTGACCGTCACCTGGACGGTGCCGTCGGACCTCGTCACCACGGCGTACGCCACGCTCTGTGATCCGGACACCACCGGCACCGCGATCAGCGCGGCGGCGGCGATGCCCGCGGCCGTCGCTCCTGCCAGCAGGCGTCGGCGCAACGGGGAAGGACCGTGCCGCGCGGCCGCCGCGCTGATCGCCGGGGACGGGTAGGCGCGCTCCGGCTCGGCAGCGCGCCTGCCGGGCAGCCAGGACGCGCGGCGGCGCGCGGGCGGCGTCGCGACGATCTCCTCCAGAAGCTCGTGCACACCCTGGCTCAGGACTGCGTCGTCGTGATCGGCGGCCGGGTCGATGGCGGCCAGCATGCGGTCGATCTTGTTCATCGATTTTCTCCTCTCAGCGGGGTCATCACAGGGATCCCATCCGTCGTGCCGAGCAACCGGGCCAGTCGCTTACGTGCCTTGTGCAGCCGGAGCCGGGCGGCGGTACTGCTGCAGCCCAGCACCATGGCGATCTGGGGGCCCGTCAGCCCCTCCCACGAGGCCAGGGCCAGCACCTCCCGGTCGGCGGGATTCAGAGCAGCGAAAGCGGCGCGAATCGCCTCAGCTCGCGGATCGGCGGACGCGCTTTCCCGTCGGACGGCCAGTTCGCCGCGGAGCCGCGCGGCCAGCGCACTGCGGCGCGACTCCCCACGCCGGTGATTGGCCAGAACACGGCGGGCCGCGCCGTACAGCCACAGCAGGGCGGCGTCCCCGTCTGGAACGTCGTCCAGCCGCCGCCATGCAGCGAGAAAGGTCTCCGCGATCACATCGGCGGCGTCGTCGACCGAATCAGTACGACGGAGCGCATAGCGATGCACTGCTTGATAGCAGGAGCGGTAGAGCGCGTCGAAACGATCTCGCGTGCCGCAGGACACGCGCGGATCTTGCACAGCTGTCTCCTTGTCGAAGAGTGGCGGAACATCTCACTAGATGTCCGGCATCTCCGCCAGTGTTTCCCGCCCTGCTCACACGCACAGAAGGGGCATTCGACCACTGACCAGGACTCGTCGCTCGAGCCATCCAGCAGCCCTGTAGTCCCAGAGGGAAAGCTGGAGGACGAGGAGTCACCGGTCACACGTCAACCTCGACAGCACGCTGCCGAACAGCATGGCCCGGTGCTCTGCCCGGCAAGGCGGCAGCGACCAAAACACCAGCGTCACCGAGACCGTCCACCGTCGCTGACTTATTGCGTGTGGCCCCTCACGTCCCGCATTCGGACGTCGCCGTCACCGTCTCCGGTGACGACGACCACTCTTCCATCCACATGTCCGATCGCCACGTTCCCAACCCAGTTGGCGTATCTCATCCGTCCGCCCAGCGGTTCGTGCGTGCTGAGATCCCAGATCCGCACGGCGCCTCCGCCGTCTTCGTCGTCACCACCACCGGCGAAGACGACTGGCTGGCCATCAACCTCTCCAACCACCACTGTCCTGACCCCGTAAGTGAGCCCCGTCGGTATCGGCACACCGATGAGTTGGTGGGTGGTCAGGTCCCACACCCGCAAGTTGTCGTCGTCGCTGGAGACGGCGACCTGCCTGCCGTCCACCCGCCCAAGTGCGACCACCCCGACACCGGTACCGCTGACTATTGGATCGCCCATCTGCTTGCGGGTGGCCAGGTCCCATATACGTGTCGTACCGTCAACGCTGCCGGTGACGGCAACTGCTCGACCGTTCACCTCTCCAAGCGCCAAGGTCAGGACGAGGTCGGTGTGTCCGACCAACGGTTCGCCGACAGGCTCATGCGTGGCCAGGTCCCACACCCGCACAGGCAACTTCTGGGAGGCGTCGCCCCAATCTCCCGCAGCGACCACGACGGCTCGACCGTTCACCTCCCCGACTGCCACCGCATCGACGCGGTCAGTGTTACTGAGCCTCATCGGTTCGCCCACGAGTTCGCGTGTGGTCAGATCCCAAACCCGAACAGCGTCGTCGTGGCCGCCTGTGACAGCCACCGGCCGACCAGCCACTTCCCCGAGCGCCAGCGTCACGACACCAACCGGGTGAGCGACGATCGGTTCGCCGATGCGGTCGCCTGTGGTCAGGTCCCACACCCGTAGGGTGGTGTCGTCGTAGCCACTACCAGCGCTTACGGCGACCGGCCGGCCTTCCAGCTCCCCAACCGCCATCGCCACGACAGGGTCGTCATGATGCCCCAGCAGACGCGAGGAAGGCCACACAGCGACGGTCAACGCTGCCACAAGTGCCAGCGCGACAATCCACGGGAGGTCTCGAAAGAATGGTGACCGCCTCGATACGACCGACGTACCGACGCTCCTGCTGACAGGGATCGTGTAGCCATCAGCCTGGCGACCTACAGTGCCAGGCCAAGTAAACGGGACAGATTGGTCGTCCGCCAGGGGACCGCTCGCGCCTGCCTGCCCGAACCAAGTCCGGACGCGCGTGGATCCTCCAGGCCCATCCGCACCAGATCAGACACCGCTCACCGTCCTTGTGGCCGGCTCCTGCCTCGGGAGCGGCCGGAGGAGTCATGCGATCACAGATGGCCGAGAGTAACGGGGCAGGTCCCAATGCGCCAGATCATGCGAGCGGCTCAAACGTTCCGGAGCTGAGCTCGGAGAGACGATCAGTACCTGGTCACCCAGCAACGCGAAAGGCCGCCTCCCACAATGGGGAAGCGGCCTTTGACCTGGGTGGAGATGAGGGGATTCGAACCCCTGACCCCTTCGATGCGAACGAAGTGCGCTACCGGACTGCGCTACATCCCCAAGGACTCGACCAGATTAGCAAACTCCCAAGGGTCCTCGCGCCATCCTCTCAGTCCCCCACCGCCCGTTTGGGTGGTTCGGCGTACTGGTCGAACAGGACGTCGGCGTGCAGCGCGGTCAGGTCGATCACCTCGGCCTCCACCTCGGCCGCCGCCCGGCGCCGCTCGCGGGCCCGTCGCAGCCGCTCAGAGCGCGCCTGGAGCGCCCGCTCGCGGCGTTCGCGATCCACCTGTACGGCGATCCGCAGAAAGGCCATGTACGACAGCATGACGACCACGGACGGAGCCACACCCCACCACGGGATCATCTCGACCCCGGCCGTGACCACCGAGGCGAGCACGAGCAGCGCGGTGAAGAACAACAACCTCCGGCGGCGCGCTACGATGATCGCCCTACGCCGAAACCGGAACTGCCGGACATCGACCTTCTCGACCTCCGGCGCGTCCTCGTCGCCGAGGGTGGCGTCGAGGTTGTCCAGGTCGGGCAGGGCGTGCTCGCCGGTGTAGTGCTCTTCGAGTTCGGCCAGCTCCTGGAGGTTCGTCTTGTCCCGGCGCAACCACATCGGGATCAGGACGCACAGCCACATCACCACAATGGCGACATAGAGGAAGACGCTGCTCACGACCACCTCCGGGCAGCACGAAAGCGCGTCTGTGCTCGTCGCGCCTTCATTGTGCTCACGTCACGCACCGTAAGACCGTGTGTCACTGATTGACGAGCATTCGGTGCGGTGTGTCGCGAGATCGTCAAACCTCTTCGATCGGAGAACCGCCGTGAGCGGCCGCCTCACGGGCGCGCCGCCACTGTACGAGCAGGCCGCCGGGGACGTCCTCGACGGTCAGCGCGTAGCAGATGTGGTCGCGCCAGGCCCCGTCGATGTGGAGTTGGCGACGCCGAATGCCTTCTTCCCTGAACCCGAGCTTCTCCACCACCCTACGGCTGGCCTGGTTCTCAGGACGGATGTTCGCCTCTAGCCGATGCAATCCGGTGGTGAAAAAGCAATGATCGACGGCCAGGGCCAGGGCGGTGGGGATGATGGCCCGCCCGGCCAGCGCGCCGTCCACCCAGTAACCGACCTGGGCGGAACGGGCAGATCCCCACACGATGGCCCCCACGGTGAGCTGCCCGGCGAAGCGGCCGCCGTAGGTGACCACCCACGGCAGCGCCAGCCCCTGCCTGGCCTCGCGGCGCAGGGTGCCGACCATGGAGATGTACGGGCCGAGCCCCGTCCTGAACAGCGGGGTCTCGGGGTTGCTCGGTTCCCAGGGACGCAGCCAGTCGGCGTTGCGCAACCTGGTCTCGCGCCAGACGCGTACGTCGCTCAGCCGCAGCGGCCGCAGGCCTACCGGGCCCTCGTTCAGAATCGCCGGCCAGCCACGAAGTCGATCCACGCCTCTCATCATCCCCCCATCGGGCTCGATGTCGCCACGGATCATCGATCGGCAGACCGAAACCTGGTCAGCGGGGGTGGTCGCCGCCCTTCATCTGCTCGACGGCGTGCCGCAGGACGGGGGCGAGCACCGCCACCCCATCCCGGACGCCTCCGGACGAGCCGGGCAGATTCACGATCAACGTGTCACCCGCCTGACCGGCCAGCCCCCGGGACAGGACCGACGTGGGCACCTTGTCGCGATTCGCCAGGCGAATGGCCTCCGCTATACCGGGAATTTCCCTGGTGATCACGCGGGCGGTCATCTCCGGCGTCAGGTCGAGGGGTGTGAGCCCGGTGCCGCCGGTGGTGACGATCACGTCGTAACCCCGCGCGACGCCGTCCCGCAGCGCCGCCTCGACCGCGTCGCCGTCGGGGACGACCACAGGCCCCGAGACCTCGCAGCCGGCGTCGGACGCCAGCAGCTCGGCCAGCAACGGCCCTGACTTGTCGGCATAAATCCCGGCGGACGCGCGGTTCGACACGGTCACCACGAGCGCCCTGATCACGTGGCTTCCCTGGTCCACAGACCGGTCTTGCCGCCCACCTTCTCCTCCACCCGGACATCGGTGATCACGGCGGCCGGATCGACCGCCTTGACCATGTCGATCAGCGCCAGCGCGGCCACGGTGACGGCGGTCAGCGCCTCCATCTCCACCCCGGTGCGGTCGGCCGTCCGCACCCGGGCGGTGATCGCCACGCCCCAGTCCTCGACGTCGAGCACGACCTTGACGCCGTGCAACGCGATCGGGTGGCAGAGCGGGACGAGGTCGGGCGTGCGTTTCGCCCCCATGATCCCGGCGATCCTGGCCACCCCCAGCGCGTCGCCCTTGGGCACCTCGCCCGACCGCAGCAGCGCCACCACGTCGGACGACAGCAGCACCCGCCCGGACGCCGTCGCGCTACGGGCCGAGACGTCCTTGGCCGAGACGTCGACCATGCGCGCCGCGCCCGTCTCGTCGAGATGCGTGAACTCGCTCAAATCCGGATCACCTCCACCTCGGACCCGCCGGGCACCTCGGTCACGTCCTCCGGCACCACGATCAGCGCGTTCGCCGAGGCCAGGGCCGCGAGCTGGTGGGAGCCCTGCCCGTGGACCGGCGCGACCGTGCCGTCGGAGGACAGCACGCCGCGCAGGTACGAGCGCCGGCCCGACGGCGAGCGCAGCGCCGCGGTGACGTAGGCGGTCACCGGGGCCGTGTCGGTGGGCAGGCCGCGCATCTTGTCGAGCGCGGGGCGGACGAACAGCATGAACGACACGAAGGAGGACACCGGGTTGCCCGGCAGGGCGAAGATCGGCACCCGGTCGTCGCCCAGGACGCCGAACCCCTGCGGCATGCCGGGCTGCATCGCGACCTTCTCGAACCGGACCGTGCCGAGCGGCGACAGCGCCTCCTTGACGGGCTCGTAGGCCCCCATGGAGACCCCGCCGCTGGTGATGATCGCGTCGGCGCGCACCAGGTGGGTGTCGAGCTGGTCGAGCAGCACGGCGGGATCGTCACCGACGGACCCCGCACGGAACCCCTCGGCGCCCGCCTCGCGGACCGCGGCCGTCAGGGTGAAGCTGTTGGAGTCCCAGATCTGCCCGCGGTTCAGCGGCGCCCCCGGCTCGACCAGCTCGGCGCCGGTCGAGATGACGACGACGCGCGGCTGCGGACGCACCCACACGCGCCGCCGGCCCACACCGGCGATGATCCCGAGCTGGGCCGGCCCGATCACCGTGCCGGCCTTGAGCACCACCTCGCCCGCCTGGACGTCCTCGCCCGCCCGGCGAATCGCGTTACCGACCGGGACATCCCGATTGATCCGGACGGAGACCGTGCCGCCGTCCGTCCACTCCACCGGTACGACGGAGTCCGCCCCGGCCGGCATCGGCGCCCCGGTCATGATGCGGACGGCATGCCCGGGGCCCACCGCCCGCAGCTCGTCGGAGCCGGCGGCGACGTCGTCGATCACCGGCAGCGTGCCGGGGACGTCCTCGGCCCTGACCGCGTAGCCGTCCATCGCGGAGTTGTCGAACGGCGGCAGCGGCACCGGCGAGGAGACGTCCTCGGCCAGCGTCGTGCCTAGCGCCCGCTCCAGCTCCAGCTCCAGAGGCGCCAGCGGACGCACAGTGGCCAGGATCTCGGCCAGATGCGCGTCAACCGATCTCATCGAGGAACTCCCGCAGCCACGGCACGAACTCCGGCGCCAGATCCTCGCGATCGGCGGCGAACTTCACCACCGTGCGCAGATAGTCGAGCTTGTCGCCGGTGTCGTACCGCCGCCCGCGGAACAGCACGCCGTGCACCGGCCCGCCCTGCTCGGAGCCGCGGCCGGCCAGCGTGCGCAGCGCGTCGGTGAGCTGGATCTCGTTGCCGCGCCCCGGCGGGGTGTTCTCCAGGACCTCGAAAATGGCGGGATCGAGCACGTATCGCCCGATGACCGCCCATGTGGAGGGCGCCTCGTCCACCGGCGGCTTCTCCACCAGGTCGGTCACGCGCACGACGTCGTCCTCGACGGTGCCGGCGATGGTGGCCACGCCGTAGAGCGAGACCTGCTCCCTCGGCACCTCCATCAGCGCCACCACGCTGCCGCCGAACGTGTCACGCACCTCGATCATGCGCTTGAGCAGCTGGTCGCGGTAGTCGATCAGGTCGTCACCGAGCAGGCAGGCGAACGGGTGGTCGCCGACGTGCTGCTTGGCGCACAGCACCGCGTGCCCGAGCCCCTTCGGCTCGCCCTGCCGCACGTAGTGCAGCGTGGCGAGCGAGGCAGGCTCGCGGACCTGGGACAACCGTTGCTCGTCGCCCTTGGCCTCCAGGGCCTCTTCCAGCTCGAACGCGCGGTCGAAGTGGTCTTCGATGGACCGCTTGTTCTTGCCGGTGACCATGAGGACGTCGAGGAGCCCGGCGGAGGCCGCCTCCTCGACGACATACTGGATCGCGGGCTTGTCGACGATGGGCAACATCTCTTTGGGTGTCGCCTTGGTCGCCGGGAGGAACCGGGTGCCCAGACCCGCGGCGGGCACGACGGCTTTCGTCACAGGGTCGAAGTCAGCCATGAGTAGACCCTAGTGGAGGTACCTGTGGACAAGCTGAACCTGCGTCGCCGACTGCTCGCGGCGCGTACCGCTCTCCCCCCCGAACAACTGCGGGCAAACGCCACCAAGGTTCGCGAGACGCTGCTCGAACAGCCGTGGGTCCAGATGGCCGGTCTGGTGGCCTGCTACTGGTCGGCGGGGCCGGAGCCGGAGACGCACGGTCTCGTGTTCGCTCTGTGGAAACACGGCGCGACGGTGATCCTTCCGGTGCTGAAAGAGGACAATGACCTGGATTGGGCGGTCTACGACGGCCCGGACACGCTCGCCCCTGGCCGCTTCGGCATCATGGAACCGGTCGACACGCGCCGGGGCGTCGACGCCGTCCGCACGGCCGCGCTGGTGATCGTGCCCGCCCTCGCGGTCGACCGCCGCACGGGGGTGCGGCTCGGCCGCGGCGGCGGTTCGTACGACCGCGCGCTGGCCAGGGTGGGGCCCAACGTCCCCACGGTGGCCCTGCTGCACGACGGCGAGCTGATCGACGACGTGCCCGCCGAGCCGCACGACCACCGGGTCCGTTTTGCGATGACCCCGCGCGGACTCACTAGGCTTATGTGACCGAAGGGACGAGAGGGGGCTGGATGACGCTTGATGTCTGGCTCCTGATCGGCGCCGGAATTGTCATCGCGGCCATCGCGTCCGTACGCATCGCACATCGCAGCGGCCTGCCCAGCCTCCTCCTCTTCCTGGCCCTCGGCCTGGTTCTGGGGGCCTCGGGGTTCGGCGCCAAGCTGGAGAGCCCGCAGGCCGTCCAGCAGATCGGCCTGATCGCGCTGGCGGTGATCCTGGCCGAGGGCGGTCTGACCACGACCTGGTCGCACGTCCGCAAATCGGTGCCTCTCGCCCTGATCCTGGCCACCGTCGGCGTGACGGTGAGCATCGTGGTCGTGGCGCTGGCCGTCCAGGGGCTGCTCGGCATGGATCCGACCGCGGCGCTGGTCCTCGGCGCCGTGCTGGCCTCGACGGACGCTGCCGCCGTCTTCTCGGTGCTGCGCAGGTTGCCGCTCCCGACCCGGTTGGCGGGGGTTCTGGAGGCGGAGTCCGGATTCAACGACGCCCCCACGGTGATCGCCGTCGTCCTGCTCAGCGGGGCGTCCCGGCGGCCGGCGTCCGTGGGAACGTTCCTGCTGGAGACGGCCATCGAGCTGGTCATCGGCGCGGCCGTGGGCCTCGCGGTCGGACCGGCGGGCGCGTACGCGCTGCGCCGCGTCGCCCTCCCCGCCTCCGGCCTCTACCCGATCGCCGTGCTCGCCCTCACCTTCGTCTCGTACGGCGGCGCGGTGCTGCTGCACGGCTCCGGCTTCCTGGCCGTCTACCTCACGGCCCTCATCCTGGGCAATTCGCGCCTGCCCCACCGCGCCGCGACCAGAGGGTTCGCCGAGGGCGCGGCGTGGCTGGCGCAGATCGGGCTGTTCGTCATGCTCGGGCTGCTGGCCAGCCCCAAGGAACTGCCGTCGGCCATCGTGCCGGGCGTGATCGCCGGGTCCGTGCTGGTGATGGTGGCCCGCCCGCTGTCGGTGCTGGTCAGCTCGACCGTGGCCCGGGCGTTGCGGCTGGATCGGGTGAGCTGGCGCGACCAGGCGTTCCTGTCGTGGGCGGGGCTGCGCGGCGCGATCCCCATCGTGCTGGCGACCATCCCGTGGGCGTCCGGCGTGCAGGGCTCCAAGGAGATCTTCAACCAGGTCTTCGTGATCGTGATCGTGTTCACGCTGCTGCAGGGGCCCACACTGCCGTACGCGGCCCGGCTGCTCGGGGTGAGCGCGCCGGGCGAGGCGCACGACCTGGAGGTGGAGTCCGCGCCGCTGGAGGAGCTCAAGGCGGACCTGCTCCAGGTCAAGGTGCCGGTCGGGTCGCGCCTGCACGGCGTGGAGGTCTTCGAGCTGCGCCTGCCCGCCGGAGCGGCCGTCACGCTCGTGGTCCGCGACGGCAAATCGTTCGTACCGGACAACAGCACCCGCGTCCGGGCCGACGACCAGCTCCTGGTGGTCACCACGGCCGCCTGCCGTGACCAGGTCGAACGCCGCCTGCGCGCGGTGAGCCGCAGCGGCAAGCTGGCCGGTTGGTACGGGGAGCGGGGGTTGGAATAGGTGTTTGGCCCAATCGGTTAGCATTAGCAGTCGCATCGCTCGAGTGCCAGAACGTATAAGGAGGAGCGCGTGCCGACCTACCAGTACGCCTGCAACGACTGCGGCGAGCAGCTCGAAGTCGTGCAGAAGTTCACCGACGATGCGCTGACGGTGTGCCCCAACTGTCAGGGCAACCTGCGGAAGGTGTTCTCCGCCGTCGGCATCGTGTTCAAGGGTTCGGGCTTCTACCGCACCGACAACCGCTCGTCCTCGACGTCCTCCGCCTCTTCGACCACCCCGTCGAAGCCGGCCGAGAGCAAGTCGAGCGAGTCGTCGTCCGCGTCGTCCTCGTCGTCGTCCACCCCGGCGCCGGCGCCCGCCGCGGCTTCCAACTAGGCGCGTCACCCCGCCCGTACGGGCGGGGGCCTCATCGAGGCCGGTCGGCGTACGCACCGAGCAGTTCCGGCGCGATGCGATCGACGAGCCGCGTCAGCTGTGGATCGGGCCCCCAGTCGGCAACGAGCCTGCTCAGCCCCTCGCGTGAGCAGCGCACGAGCCCCAGGGCCGCCCGGTCCCCCTTCGGCGTGAGCCGCAGCCGCTCGCCGTCCTCAGAACGTTCCACGAGCCCCTCGTCCACCAGCCGGTCGACGTGGGGCCGTCCGTGCGCCCTGCTCACCTTGGCGCACTCGGCCAGTTCGCCCGCGCCGACCCAGCCCTTGCCGTTGAGCCTGGCGAGCACCCACACCCCTTGCGGCGCGAGGCCGCTCAGCCCGGCCAGCGCCCCCAGCCTTTCGTAGTAACCCCTGCGCAGGTCGGCGTCGGCGAGCCGCATGAGCCCCCGTTCGACCTCCTCCAGCGACGACCGCTCGGCCGACGTGGCGCCCAGCCCCTCGCCCAGGTCCGCCGCCTTGGTGGTCTCCCTGAGCCGCGTCTGCGGGATGAACCAGCTCAGCGCGAACGCGCCGAACATCACCGGCGCGGCCACCCGGAAGACGGTGGCGATGGCGTCGGCGTACACATGGAGGAACTGACCGGCCAGCGCGGGAGGCAGCCGCTGGATGACGGTCGGGTCGCGCTGGATCCTGGACGGGTCGAACCCCGCCGGCAACCGGGCCCTGGCCAGCACCTCCCGCAGACCGCCGTTGAGCGTGCCGGTGAAGACCGCCCCCAGCGTGGCGACCCCGAAGGAGCCGCCGATCGACCGGAAGAACGTCGCCCCCGAGGTGGCCACGCCGAGGTCCTTGAAGTCGACGGCGTTCTGCACGACGATCACCAGCACCTGCATGGTCATCCCGAGCCCGACGCCGAGCACCAGCAGGTAGCCGCCCATCGTCAGCAGGCTGCTGCGCTCACTCAGCCCGGACAGCAGGAACAGCCCCGCCGTCGCCACGGCCGTGCCCGCGATGGGCAGGAAGCGGTATCTGCCGGTCTTCGAGATCACCAGCCCGCTGACGATCGACATCGTGAGCATCCCGGCCATCATCGGCAGCAGGTACACCCCGGACAAGGTGGGACTCACCCCATGCACGACCTGCAGGAACAGCGGCAGGTACGTGAGCGCCCCGAACATCGCGAACCCCACCACGAACCCCACCGCGGACGACATCGCGAACGCCCGCACCCGGAATAGCCCCAGCGGCAGCACCGGCTCGGCGGCCCGCCGCTCGACGGCCACCCACGCCGCGACCAGCGCCGCCGCCCCCAGCGCCAGGCCGGCGATGACCGGGCTCGCCCAGGGATAGGTCGTGCCGCCCCAGGTCGTGATGAGCACCAGGCACGAGGTCGCGCCGCCGAGCAGCACCACCCCGGCGTAGTCGATGCGATGGCTGGTGCGCGTGTCGTCGCCGGGCAGCGCCGCCGCGATCACACCCAGGGCGATCGCGCCCAGGGGAAGGTTGACGTAGAACACCCAGTGCCAGGACAGATGGTCGACGAACAGCCCGCCGAGCAGCGGCCCCACGATGCTGCTGACGGCGAAGACGGCGCCGAAGAAGCCCTGGTAGCGCCCTCGTTCGCGGGCCGAGACCACGTCGCCCACGATCGCCTGCGCGAGCACCATGAGCCCGCCGCCGCCCAGCCCCTGGATCGACCGGAACCCGATCAGCTCCCCCATGTTCCGGCTCAGCCCGCACAGGGCCGATCCGAGGAGGAAGATGATGATCGCGGCGATGAAGAGCCTTTTGCGGCCGTACTGGTCGCCCAGTTTGCCCCACAACGGCGTGGAGACGGTCGAGGCGAGCATGTAGCCCGTCACCACCCAGGAGAGCTGCTCCAGCCCGCCCAGGTCGCTCACGATCGTCGGCAGGGCCGTGGAGACTATGGTCTGGTCGAGGGAGGCCAGCAGCATGCCGAGCATCAGCGCGAGGATGATGAGGCCCAGCCCTTTTTGCCGCATGCGGCGATCCTACTCTTCGTACTGGTGTGCGTACGCTCCGCGTTCAGGCGCCGCTCTCGCGCCCGTGCGGTTGTCCACAGAACGGCGTTCGGCGTTCTCGCGGCCCTCGGTCGTCCGGCTACTCTCGGCGCCATGGTCACTCGCGCAGACATCGGCGTCCTCGGCGGCTCGGGCTTCTACTCCCTGCTCGACGACGCGGAGGAGATCGAGCTCTCCACCCCCTACGGGCCCCCCAGCGACGTCGTCACCGTCGGCCGCATCGGCTCGCGTTCGGTCGCGTTCATCCCCCGGCACGGCCGGGACCACCGCTTCCCTCCCCACCGCATCCCCTACCGCGCCAACCTGTGGGCGCTGCGCTCGCTCGGCGTGACGCAGGTGCTCGCCCCCAGCGCCGTCGGTTCACTCAAGGCCGAGTACGGCCCCGGCGCCATCGTCGTGCCCGACCAGATCGTCGACCGCACCTCGGGCCGGCCGCAGACGTACTACGACGTCTCGGGGGCCGTCCACGTCTCCTTCGCCGACCCCTACTGCCCGTCCGGCAGAGCCGCGGCCGTGGCCACGGCCCGCTCCACCGGCTGGGGCGACGTCGTCGACGGCGGCACGCTGGTGGTCATCGAAGGCCCCCGCTTCTCCAGCCGGGCCGAGTCCCAGTGGTTCGCCGCCAACGGGTGGTCGATCGTGGGCATGACCGGCTATCCCGAGTCGGTGCTGGCCCGCGAGCTGGCCCTGTGCTACACCTCACTCTCCCTGGTGACCGATCACGACGCCGGGGTCGAGGCCGGTCAGGGCGTGACCCACGACGAGGTGCTGGAGTTCTTCGCCCGCAACGTCACCCGCATGCGCACGCTGATCGCCGAGACCGTCCAGGCCCTGCCCACCGACCGCACGTGTCCCTGCGGCTCGGCTCTCGACGGCATCAAGCTGCCCTTCGAGCTGCCGTGAGCAGGCAGCCGGCCTGGCTGCGGCCGTGGGCCCGGCGGCGTCGTCCGACCGCGGCGGCCCTCGCCGCGGTGGGCGTCCTGTCGGCCTTTGTCGCGCTCCGTCCTGCTGCGGGCCCTGAGGTCCTCGTCGCCGCCCGCGACCTCGCCCCCGGCCCCCTGCGTCCCGGTGACCTCCGTCCGGCGCCGCTCGCCCATCCGCCCGACGGGGCTGTCCGGTCGTACGCGGCGGGCCGCTACCTCGCCGGACCCATGCGCCGGGGCGAGCCGCTGACCGACGCCCGCCTGCTCCATCCCGTGCCGCTGCCGCCGGGCACGGTGGCCACCCCCGTGCGCATCGCCGACCCCGACGCCGTCGCCCTCATCTCCCCCGGCTCGACCATCGGCGTCCTGGCCGCCGGGGAGGGCGGTCAGCCGGCCCAGCTCATCGCCGACGACGTCCGCGTGATCACCATCCCGCGTCCCGCCGACGACTCCCGTACCGGCGGCGCGCTGGTGGTGCTGGCGGCGACCCCGTACCAGGCGGCCCAACTGGCGGGCGCCCAGACATCGGGCCGCCTCTCCATCACCTTCAAGAGTTAGCTGAGAGTAATCGTTCGACTACGATTCTTGGCCATGAACGGATTCAAGAAGTTCCTCATGCAGGGCAACGTCCTCGACCTGGCGGTCGCGGTGGTCATCGGGGCGGCCTTCAACTCGATCGTGCAGTCGTTCGTCGCCGACCTGCTGACCCCACTGATCTCGGCCTTCGGCGGCCTGCCCGACTTCTCCTCGCTGAAGGTCACCGTCGGCGCGTCCCACTTCATGTACGGCAAGTTCGTCAACGCGGTGATCTCGTTCCTGATGATCGCGGCGGTGATCTACTTCCTGGTCGTCAAGCCGTACACGCATTTCAAGGAGCGCGCGGCGGCCCAGGTCGAGGCCAAGACCCGCGACTGTCCCGAATGCCTGTCGGAGATCCCGAAGGCCGCCTCCCGCTGCGCCTTCTGCAGCGCCGAGGTCGTGCCCGCCTAGAGCTGCGAGTCGATCTTCGGGTCGTACTCCCAGTGCCACGGCTCGAACGGGCTGCTGTAGGCCCAGGCCGGATGGAACCACCCGTACCTCTTGGAGTTCTTCTCCATCCACACGAACTCCGTGGACCGGAACCGCTCCACGCCGCCGCACAGGTCCACAGCCAGCCCGAGACCGTGGTTGCTCCGCCCCGGCACGGCCGCGAACCCCGGCCGCCGGTAGTAGACGGACTGCTGCTCGGCCAGGCTCCGGTAGGCGTCCGTCACGCAGATCGCCTTGCCGAACCGCCTCCGGTAGGCCTCGTTCAGGCTGACGAAGGCGATGGTGGCGTCCGCCCGCAGACTGAAGCCCTTCTGCTGCAACGGACACAGCATGCTCTTGGGGATGAGCCCGTTGGGGTAGTTGTTGGCCGTGGCGGCCTGGAGGGGGTTGCAGCCCAGCGCCGCCCGTCCGACCTTGTCGATCTTGATGCCCAGCTTCACCAGCGCCGCGGTGAGCGACTTGACGATCTTGTCCGAACGCTGCCTGAGCGTGTCGATCTCAGCCGCCATCTGGGCCTCGGCCAGCAGGTTGCCCGCCCTCAGCTCCTGAGCCTCGGCGGCCAGCCGCTCGGCCTCCTTGTACAGGGTGCTGGTCTGCTCCACGGCCTGCTGCCGCACCCGGACCATCTCCGTCGAGTCCGAGAGCGCCCGCAGAGTGCCGACGCCGGCGTCCCCCGACAGGAACGGCACCACGCCGTCCGCCCCGACGGGCTGCTCGTAGAGCAGCTCTGCCAGCTGCGAGACCGGCTGCCGGATCACCGCGAGCCTGCGCTCCAGATCCTGCAGCCCGTTCAGCTTGGTCTTGAGCTCCTTCTCGGACGCCGCGATCGTGGCACGCCGCTTCTCCAGCGCCTTGGTGGCGTCCTCAAGCTCCTTGGCCGACTTCTCGGCCTCCTTGCGCAGCTCCGCCAGATTGCTCGGATCCCGCCGCTCCACCTGGGTCCGCGCCTGCGCCTGAACCGCTGATGGCACGAAGAGAGAAGCCATCGCCATGACGACCGCGATCAGACCCGCTGATCGAGGGGATGGCACGTTCGACTCCTCCGTTTGCACACTCGTTACCCGGGTCAGGCACGCACGTTACTACAGCCCCCTGAGTGTCCGGACCGAACTCCGAAGAGCTGCTATGAGACAAAAAGCGCACTATGTACGGCTCCCCCTCCCCACCAGCGGCATCGCATCCCTACCTCCACCCTCGCCTACCGAACAGTGCGCCTTGACCTCTCTGTCGGTGTTCAGGCGACCCGTGAGGCGCTGTCACTGCGCAACCCGGAGACGGCTGCGAGAGCGCGCACCCTGGCCAGCCGGACCAACCGCACCCCTGCCTGTCGTGCACGGTTGCCCTCCTCGTGCACCGCCGCACCGCACACACCCAGACCTCCGGGCGTCCTGGCATGACATAGCCCCCCACGACTCCACCTGAGCTCTCTTGCGGCGGTTCATCTCCGCCGTCCGCTACAGCACCCTTTCTCACCTCTCCGAGGCCTTCGGCGTCTTTTGTCACGAGGACCGCGGCCCCTTACAAGGACCCGCGACGCCCCCTTTGCGGACTCCTCCACCTTCTGAGCTTCGGCGGCTCGTCCTCCTCCAGGAACGGTGCTCACCAGACCCTTGCGACCAGTCCCTTCTGAGATCACCGCCGACGGCGTCTCCAGACCTCCGAGTCTGTCGCGGCCCGTTGGGCACGACGGGAGGTCATCCCAAGAGCTGCGCCACTCGACCTACAGTCCTCCACACGCCGCGCAACGCCGCCGAGCCATTCCTGACCTCACCTCAGCCCTTGGCTTCGGAACCTCCACCCCAGCTGCGCCGCCGCACGCAGGCCCGCCACCAAGAGTGACCAGGCCATCCGCAACGACCTCCAGCGTGCCCACCAAAGCCGACGCCCCCTGCCCCAGCAGCGCAGCGCCCTCTGATCGGGAAACCCGAACCGCAACCAACACCAACCCCCAAGCCACTCCCGCGCCTAACCGCCCCGAGACACAGCAACACGGGGAGAAAGTTCACTGGCCTAGCCAGCCACCGGCGGCCTGGGGGCGCCGCCGCACCCCGCGACCACACCCTCCTCAGCCAACGCCCCTCGTCAACTTCACAAACCCGACAACCAGCCATAGCGGGCATTCTGTGCCGCCTCCTGCTCCCGCTCCCGGCACATGTCCCACAGCCAGGTGTCCTCCCACTCCCCCGCACACCCGGGCGAGGACCGCGAAGCCTCAGGCGCGTACGGCTCCTCCTCCACCACAGGATCCGGCTCCGGCGCAGGCGCGGGCACCGAGGACCGCACCTCCAGCGCCTCAGACACCTCGGCGACCTTCCGCACGGGTGCCGGAATCACCCCTTCGTACCGCCGATCAGGATGCGCAGGCGCGGGCATCCACACGGGCTCGAACGCCAACCGCACCGCCCTCCGCTCCTCCATCCCCACCGGCGCACCAACTCCCTCGAACCCCCGCATCTCCCCCGCCAACAGTCCGCCAGCAAGAATCGCCGGCGCCAGCAACGCCCCGAACAACACAACGGGCCGCCTACGAGCTTGCGTGGATCGCCTCCTGGTCACACGCAGAAGCTAGCCACGCACGAAGCACCGGAATCCGACCGCTTGCCATGCCTTTACCGCAGCTCAGAGCACCCATAACCAACCTCACCAAACTGACCCCGGCCCGGCGGCCCACGCACTACCCAACTTTCGCTAGGCTTACGAGAGTCCGCCTCCGTAGCTCAGGGGATAGAGCACCGCTCTCCTAAAGCGGGTGCCGCAGGTTCGAATCCTGCCGGGGGCACCAGTCTCTACCAGCAGCAAAGCGCCCTTGACCAGCAGCAACGCTAGTCAAGGGCTTCTTGATGTGTCCGGCGCCGTACGACTGTCGACGATCGTTTGCGGCTGATCCTTCCCAATGCCATCCCACATGACGTCCGCCAGGATGACAACGGATACTCCAGCTCGGAGCAGCCTCATCCGCATGGCCTTCCGGGACATGAAGTAGACGAAATTATGAGTCCGAGATCAGCGACCGCCTCTCTGCCACGCTCGTCACGCGCCACCCACACCGGCGGACCCAGGGACCACGCTGTTGCCTCCGCCAGCCGTTCGGCGCCCGCATCGATGGTCCCCGGCTGACGGCTGTGCACGGACTACCGATGCTCTCGAGACCTGGCTTGATCACCTATGCGGCAGCGCCTACCCCGCCTGGGCTCGCACACTGATCAGGACGTGGTCCGGATAGCCTTAAGGCGCCTCGTCGGCGGGACGAGGCGCCTCAACGATCAGAAGGCCGGGCGATCCGGCCCTCATGGCTCAGCAGCCGCCACAGCCCCCCTTACAGCCGCACCCGCCGCCACAGGGTGGGCAGGGAGCCGACGGCCGGACACAGACGGTGATCTCGTTGGTGACGGTTCCGTCGGTCTCGTTGGCGGTGGCGGTGTTGGTGACCGGGCAGGGTCGGGTGGCCTTGCCAGCCAGGTGAGGGTTTGAGTGGCGCCGAGGTCCATCGGGCCGACGTTCCACAGGCCGGTGGTCAGGTCGTAGCTACTTGCGGTGGGAGTAGCGGGAGGCAAGAGTGAGGCAGTGGGGGCCGTGGAGGACGGTTCTTGCCCTCCACGGCCGAATGCCCGTCATACGCAGCAGTCGAAGCTGGTCAGGGCGCTGCACTAGCCGCAGGGTGATAGCCGCGTGGCCGGAATGCGCAGATCTTGCGCAGCGGGTCTTCTTGCCGAACTGCCGGCTTCAGCCCTGCGCCTGTCCAGCCCGCGCCTTACCGGCGGTGAGCCTTGGCGGCGTTCCTGGATGCGGCGTTGCCGTCCATGGGGAGGCAGGGCGGAGTCTGGAAGACGACGCCGTCGAGGAAGTTGCCGAACGTCGGCCTCCCGCCTGCCGCCGACACCGATTCGAAGGCGAAGCGGGTGACGGTCTGCCCGGCGGGGACGACGTAGGTGCCGGTGTAGCGACCCCAGGCGGTGTTGCCGTCGGAGATGTCAGGAGAGGAGGCCCCGTCCGGGTTCTGGGGGGTCGTGGCCCCCGGGGCGCCGATGAGCACGTGCATGACGTCGGTTCCGGCGCGGCCCCGGTGGTAGAGCGACCAGGTCATCACGGTGCCAGGGACGGTGGGGACGTCCTGGTAGAGGGTGGATGCCTCGTTGGCGTTGAGTTCGGCGAACTGCTGGCCGTCGGCGGCCGGGACGCCCTGGAAGCCGGAGTGCCAGAACTCCAGTTTGCGGTCGCTGGCGGTGGCGTGCCAGCCGACGGCGGGGTTGGTGGAGGCGTCGGGCAGGATCTGGAAGCCGGCCACCGGCGGGGCCTCGAAGCTGCCGTTGACCAGGTTGATGGGCTCGCGGGTGCATTCGACGGTGACGGTGACCGTGGCGGTGCTGGTGCCGCAGGCGGTCTCGATGGTGTACGTGAAGGTGTCGGTGCCGGCGCGGTCGGTGTCCGGGGTGTAGATCAGGTTGTCGCCCGAGATGGTCACCTTGCCGTAGGCGGGCTGGGTGACGGCGCTGATCGTCGGCGACGCCCCGGTGTCATTGGCCAGGACAGGCACGGTGACGGGCGTGTTGTCGGTGGTGGAGGCGGTGTCGTCGGCGGCGTTGGTGGGCGAGATGGAGTTGCCGCTGACGATCTGGATGGGCGGGGCCGCCGCGTTGTTGCCGAGCTGGCCGGGGAGCGCGATGACGCTGCTGATGCCACTCGGCCGGATGGTCATGCTGCGCCCGACGGTCCGGGCTTGACGCGGAAGGTGATGACCGTCGGACCGGGATCGGCCTTGCCTCCCGGCGATCGGACGGTCAGGGTGTTGCCGCCGATGGAGCCGTTCTGGATACCGACGACGGTGGCGTTGGCGACCAGGGACGACACGTCTCAGGTGGTGGTGTAGGAGGTGACCACGAACGGCCATTTCGCCGTCTGGTGCCGCAGGGTGAGGGTGAAGGTGCTGCCTGGTGCGATCTGGCCGCCCCGCAGGCTGGGCGAGGTGGTGACGGAGATGTTCCCGTTGCCCAGTCGCCAGCCGGCGATGTTCTTCCAGTAGTACTCGACGGGGTAGTTGGCCTGGCCGTGCCGGACGCAGGGGCCGGCGGCCTGATGGACGGCTCTGTGTGTGCTGGTGTGGTCATCGGCCTGCGCCGGGGAGGCGACGGCGAGGAGGGGGAGCAGGAGGGTTCCGGCGATGGACGCCGTCGCCACGCTCTTGGCTCGGGAGGCGAGGCGGCGTCGGAGACGCTGTGCGGGGTTCAACATGTCGTCCTCACTGTGAGTAGTTGACAAATAACTGTCTGTAATTGGCCAGGGAACACAAGAGGATCCACCCAGTCTTCTCAAGCGGAGGCAACGGCCGGGCCGTGACACCGGAAGGGGCGAACCTCAATACCGGAACGACGGCGAACCCTATCCAGACTGTCACTCTTCGCAATAACTTGAATACGGTGAGTGAAGATTGGGGATGTCGGACGCAACACTTCGGTCAGTCACAAGACCACGCGCCCCACACGTCGGGTCCCGCTGTTCCACGCTCGCCTTCACTTCGTCCCGTGCTCGCCACGGCGGGCTGCCCCCTGGAGAACCAGCAGACATGACACCTCGCGCCCTGCTCGCCCTCCCCCTGTCCCTGGTCCTGTCCCTGCCCCTCCTGCTGAGGCTCGCGCCGGCCCAGGCCGCCCCCCAGCGCACCGATCTGCAGACCGCGCTGAACGCCATCGCCACCAGCGGAGCCCCCGGCGCCCTGGCAGAAGTACGCGACGAGAACGGCCGTTGGTCCGGCACCAGCGGCAGCAACGACCTCCACGGCACCCCGGTCCCGGCAGGCGCACGCTGGCGCATCGGCAGCGTCACCAAGACCTTCGTCGCCACCCTCATCCTGCAACTGGTCGCGCAGGGCAGGCTCGGCCTGGACGCCCCGATCGCCGAATACCTGCCCGGCCTGCTGCCACGCGGCCGGGAGATCACCGTCCGCATGCTGCTCAACCACACCAGCGGCATCGGCGACTACGCCGCCACCTGGGAAGACACCCCGAGCGGCTTCCGCCGCCTGGCGACCACCACGTACACGCCCCAGCAGCTCATCGACCGCGGCACCGCCCTGCCACCCACCTCCACTCCCGGCGGCCCGTGGGCCTACTCGAACACCGGCTACATCGCCCTCGGCCTGCTCGCCGAGAAGATCACCGGCCAGAGCCTGTCCCAGGCCCTCAACGAGCGGATCTTCCGCCGCTACCTGCTGCGCGACACCTTCCTGCCCACCACCGAACGCACCATCCCCGGCCCCCACCTGAACGGCCACACCACCGACGAGAACGGCAACCTGGAAGACATCACCCGCTCCGACACCTCCCACGCCTGGGCAGCCGGCGCCGTCATCTCCACCGCCGCCGACCTCAACCAGTTCTACTTCCTCCTCACCCACGGCGAGATCCTTCCCCGCACCCTGCTGGCACAGATGAAGCACACCGTGCCCGGCCCCGGCCTCGACTACGGCCTCGGCCTGATGAAGCTCACCCTCCCCTGCGGCACCCAGGTCTGGGGACACAAAGGCCACATCCCCGGCTACGTCACTTACACCTTCCACAACGACCGGCGCGACCTCACCGTCACCGCCAACGCCCTCCACTCCCGCGACGACGCCGCCACCGACCAGGCCATCAACCACCTCATGGAAGTCGAGTTCTGTCTGACCGCGTCATTCCGCAGGAGCACCAGAAGCGACGTTCCCAGGCCGTTGGCCATGCTCCGGGCGCCGCGCAGCCCCGCGCCAGGCGTCCTGAGCATCCATTGCAGGACTACACCATGCCGATACGCCTGCCGGCCCCAGAGGAACTGCTGGCGGCGGGCAAGCGCCATTTCGACCGGTCTCTGGAGCGTTAGGTGCTCCAGAGCCCATCCCCAGCCTCCTCTCCACCCTGCCGACGCTCAGCCATGAACGTCGAAGAGGCTTCTGCACACTCGCGCCCTGAATCCCTCGAACCGTCTGCACGGACTGCGGTGCAGGTGGTGGAGCCTCTTCGCCATTTGGTGCCGGGCACGTCCCCGAAGGCGTTTGTGGGCCTTCGCATGGGCCTTGCGCTTGATCGTAACGGGACGCTGAGACGTCGCGTCACCTCCCCCGAGAGGAGCTGCGCCCAGATGGCACCCACCGCCTTTCGGCGCCAGGGGCCGGCGTACATCACGCGAGGAGGTGCCGTCCGCTCCGTTCGACGGATTCGATAGCTGCCGCCGCATGCCAGTAACTCGTAGACGATGGGCTGGCATGCACATGTGTAGTCGAGCGTTCGGGACTGAGCCGGCGTGTCCGTGGTCCAGGTGAGGGACGCTGTCCTGCCGTTGGCCAGGCATGGTGGATGCGGAGCGAACCCCGGGCACGGCCACCCGTCCTCATCTGGAACCGGAGGCTGAGTAGGGGGCACCGGCAGAGGCCCTCCCGGGTCTTCTGAGGCTTTTGGAGGGCATCCATCACTCCAGCTCTCCGGCCGAGAATCTGGTCAGCGCGGCGGCGTTGCTCATCGGGGATGCGCCTCCTGGTGCAGGATGTGCCGGTAAGGCTCGCCGAACCAAATCTTGAAGTCGGCCGCGGCATCGGCGGGACTGTCGCTGGAGTGGACGAGGTTGCGGATCAGCCGCCCCTCGGCGGCGGCCTTCTCGGCACTGTCATCACCGTAGAAGCCGCGGATCGTGATGGACGGAGCGCGAGACGGGTCGTAGTGACCGAGCAGGTCCCGTACCTGCTGGGCGGTGTCGTTCGTCTCCCGCGCGCGAGCGCCACCGTCACGGTGGAGCCGACGTAGTGATCGATGAGGTCGGCACGGAGGTCGAACGGGAAGCGATGCCGCAGCTCCAGCATGTCGGCGTAGTGCGCGAGGATCTGCCGGGCTGTGACGATGACTTGTCGGGTCCGGACGATGGTCACGGTGCCGGCGATCCATTCGAGGATCGGTTCGACGAGTCTGCGGTCCGTCGCGTCGGGCTTGCACATCACGACCGTCCAGTGGCCCCACCCGCCTGGCGGCTCATCGAAGGTACGCACCGTCACGCCGCCACCTCCGACCCGAGTAGCCCGTGAGGTCATCGGGCAGATCGGTGCGGAGTTGCCGGCTTCCAGTCCCGTCATGAATGGCCGCATCATCCGGCCCTCCGTAGTGAATCGGAACGCCGTGCTGCGCCGATGCGCGGCTGCCAGGCGGCAGCATCGTCGACGTGGTCGCGGCTCCCCAGGTCCACGAGAGGATGTAGGGGGTCGAACGCGAGGATGCGTTCCCATAGCCCTTGAGGCGTAAGGGCCTTGCGGTAGCCACCGTCCTCGGCCGTTTCGCCGAGATATGCGGCGGTGAACCGCTGGCTGCCGGACTCCCAACGTACGAGCCATTGGCCACCTGCGTGGTGTTGCAGGTGGGCGGCCCACGCCCATCCGAGTTCGTCCGGGACGAACGACAGGCCGCTCGCGAAGGATGGAGGGTCGGTGTTCATGAAACCTCAGCGGATGTCATGGGGACGGAAGCTGATGCGAGAGCCCCATCTGCGGAAGCTGGCCGTCGCTGCGCAGCGAGACGACCGGCGGCGTGTCCGCAGTGGGCGCTTCGCCCTCGTCGACGGCCCACACCTGTGCCTGCCAGACCACTTGGGTGACGCCCTCGTTGGCCGACGTACTCATCGCGGTCATGAGGAAGAGTCGCGCGACGGCGTCGTACCGGTCAGTGGGCAGATCGAGCGTGCCGCTCAGCTGCCATGTCCGGCCGGCATCGCTCGACACGAGAAGAGCGAGCAGCGTCGAACGCCTCAGTAACACGGACGCCTCGGCCGGCTGATGGAAGGCGGGGCGGAGGGCCGCGTTGAGGGCCTGCATCGTGTTCCGCTCCTCACGTACGGTGACGGTTCTCCTCCACCCTGGATTCGTACGGCTCAGGCGGGAACACCAGCGAGACAGGCAGTCAAGAGTCAGACCGCGGTCAGATCTCGGTCAGTTAGGCGAGGCCGCGGACGCACCACTATGCGACGATGCGCACAGAGGGAGGCAGCCAATGTCAGACCCGAATCTGCAGTTGCAGCAGGCGCGAGAGCGATTGCCCATCCCCTGCCGACCCCGGCGAGCACGCCTCGCGCCAGGAGCTCGCAGACCTGGTCAACGCCTGGTTGTTCGAGAACCACAACCGACACGGCGGCCTGACCCAGGAGTACATCGGCAAGCTGGAACGCGGCGAAGTGCGCTGGCCCAACGCCCACTATCGGGAAGCGTTCCGTGCCATTCTCGGCGCCGAACGTGACAGGGACCTGGGCTTCAACAGATCCCGACGTGCCAACTCGGTCGTTACCGTGACAGATGTGGATCGCAAAGGCTTCATTCGCACTGCGCTCGGGGCAGCCGCCGCCATCCCCCTTGCCGAACTGGCCCTACCTGCGCAGGCCATCGCGGCACCGTCCGTCATCCAGCCATCTGACATCGCCGAACTCCGCAACATCGCCCACGTCTTCACCACCTGGGACCACACCTACGGCGGCGGCCTGGTCCGCGAAGCCGTCGTCGGGCAACTGCGTTTCGCGGTCGGCCTCCTGAAGCAGTCCCGCTGCCCGTCCAAGCTGCACGCTCCCCTGTACGCCGCAGTCGGCTGGCTGGCCCACGCCGCCGCGTTCATGGCCTTCGACGCCTACGCGCACGAGGACGCCCGCAGAATGTTCGCCCTCGCCCTCACCTGCGCCGAACAGGCGAACGACTGGCACCTCCGAGCCAAGGTGCTCTCCTCCATGGCACGACAGTCGATCTGGTGCGGCGACGCCGACAACGGGCTGACCCTTGTCGAGTTCGCAATGGTACGAGCCGACCGCCTGACCCCGGCCGAGCGAGCCATGCTGCGCGGAGCCCAGGCACGCGCCTTCGCCAAGCTCGGCCGGACACAGGAAGCATTGAAGGCCGTCGCAGAGGCGGACACGGAGTACGACCACATCCACCCCGGCGAAGAGCAACCCTGGATGCGGTACTACGACGCCGCCCAGCACTCAGGCGACACCGGCCACGCCCTGTTCGACCTGGTCATCCTCGACAGGACAACGACCGGAAGGCCGACCGGCGACGCGATCGACAACAGGTACCTCGGTGAGGCGTCGACGAGGCCGGCGAACGCCGTGGCCGGCCACACCCCCGCCTACGTCCGCTCCCGCGCCAGCAGTGGCATCAAACTGGCCTCCCTCACCATGGCGAGGGGATCCCGAGGAGGTAGCCTCCATCGGAGAACGAGCCGTCACCGACGCCGGCACCGCGCGTTCCCGTCGCGCCCAGGACGACATGAAGGAACTCGTCAAGTTCGCCCTCCCCCACAAGAACCGGACACCACTGGCCCTACTCCGCCACCGCATCCGGGAGGTCGTCCAGACATGACCCGGACCAACAGCGCCGAGACTGCCGCGCGGACTGTCCTCGACACGGCCAGCCGCCGCGCCGGCCTCGACCCATCCGGCACCGAGCTGATGCGCCTCGGCGAGAACGCCCTCTTCCGGCTCTCCGGCGGCATCGTCGCCCGCGTCTCCCGTCCCGGCCAACTCGCCGCCGCAAACGCGAAAATAGCAGTAGCACGCTCGCTCGAAGCCAACTACGTACCCGCCGTTAAGGCATGGCCAGACATCGACCAGCCCATCGAGGTCAACGGTCAAGCAGTCACCTGGTGGCAAGAGCTCCCACCCCACCGGCCCGGCACGGCGCTCACGGTCGCAACCGCGCTACGCCGCCTCCACGACCTCGCCCCATCGACAAACTTCGACATCGGCCGCTTGGACCCGTTCGTACGGCTCGCCGAGCGAATCACCCGTGCCGTCACCCTCACCGAGGCAGACCGGGCTTGGATGCGCACCCATCTGGGCGAGTTGAAGGCGCGGTACACAGAGCTCCCCGCATGCCTGCCAGATACAGTCGTGCACGGCGACGCATGGATCGGCAGTGCAGTAACCACTGCGACGGCGAAGTCCTGTTGCTCGACCTGGAACGCTGCTCAATCGGCCTACCCGAATGGGACCTGACCTCCACAGCCGTGAAGGCCTTCGCCTTGGCTGGAATCACCAGCGACGACTACGACAGCTTCGTTCGCACGTATGGGAACGACGTCACTTCATGGGCTGGATTCGAGACGCGCCGGGACATCCGCGAGTTCCGCATGACCTGCGTGGCCGCCCAAGTGGCCGCCGAGAATCCCGGCCGGCACGACGAGGTCATGCTGCGGCTGGCATGTCTACGTGGTGAGCGTGGCTCAAGACCGTGGATCTGGACGGCCGTACCCTAGCGTCGCAGCCCAGCTCTGGTCCGCTCGCCGAGCACGCTGCCGAAGTAGCGCGCCGGCGGGGTCGACGACGACCTCGCGGGTGTCGCCCCAGACGGCCAACGCCTGCGGAGCCGGACGGCAGCACCGGCCGGCACGCTGGGCTCGACGACGGTCTGCCCGGTCTTGTACACGCGGAGACTCTCAGGTCCAGCACAGCGCGATCGATGGTGCAGCGGCACACGGGTTCCGCCGCCCAGAGTGAGCGTTGACTCCCACAGCCCCGGTTGGTAATTTTGTCAGGACAAACACTATGTCCTTACAAAGTCTCCGGCGGAGGAGTGGCATGGCTGCTAGGGTGGCCGACATCGTGCGCACGCGGGTCCACAACCCCGAGGCGATCGCCGAGGCGGCGAAGCGCCGCGTGCCGGCGTCTTCCGTGGTGGGGGAGCACGGCCGTGCGATGATCATCGCAGCCGATCATCCGGCGCGCGGTGCGCTCGGCGCCGGCGGAGATGCGATGGCCATGGCCGATCGGGGCGCGCTCCTGGACCGGCTCTGCGTGGCGCTGGAACGCCCTGGGGTGACCGGAGTCATGGGCACGGCCGACATCCTGGAAGATCTGTTGCTGCTCGGCGTGCTGGACGGCAAGTCGGTGTTCGGATCGATGAACCGGACCGGCCTGGCCGGCTCGGCGTTCGAGATCGATGACCGCTTCACCGCCTACGACGCGGAGACCATCGCCGCCATGGGCTTCGACGGGGGCAAGACGCTCACCAGGATCGCGCTGGAGGACGCGGCGACGCCTTCCGTCCTGGAGAACACGGCCCGGGCCGTGAACGAACTCAGCGACCGCAAGCTGATCGCGATGGTAGAACCGTTCATCTCCCGATGGACCAACGGCAAGATCTGCAACGACCTGTCGCCGGAGGCTGTGATCCAGTCGGTCACCATCGCCTGCGCGCTGGGACGGAATACCGCCTACACCTGGCTGAAGCTCCCCGCCATCGAGGACATGACCGAGGTTCTCGCGGCCTCCACCTTGCCCGTGTTGCTGCTCGGAGGCGACGGTCCCGATCCTGAGCAGGTGTTCGCCAGGTGGGAACGCGCCCTGAAGCTGCCCACCGCGCTGGGGCTGGTGCCCGGCCGGACGCTGCTCTATCCCCCCGATGGGGACGTGGCCGGCGCCGTGGACAAGGCGGTCAGTCTGTTGTGATCCAGGGGCTCCCCTGGCGCATGAAGGTCGCCCTGCGTGAGGTGGCGACGCGTTCAAGACGGCCCGTTCAGGGACACCCCTGAGCGGGCAGGCAGTTGGACAGGCAGGCTGCGGCAAGGCGGATCCAGCACGGCGGGTTCTTCAACGGTGGCCCGCTGAGGGCGTTTGGGACCGGCGCAGCCGGCCTCTCAGCTCCAGGAGGCGCGAGCAGAGCTCCGGGATGTCCCTCGCGTGCACCGAGCCCGGAAAATCGGGCAGCTCGGACCTGATCGCGAGCGAGGCCGACGTGGAGAACCTGACCTCCCCGTTCTCCTCGACGCTGGCCCCGTCCTGCTGCGCCCACGCGCGGTTCAAGGCGATGGCCTGCGCCGGCGGCATGCCCGGGGGCAGCTCCAAGGTGAGGCTCCGCTCGTGGATGCGGACAGGGTAACCACCCGGCAGCCCCAGCGGACCCGGCAGGCTGGTTCGCACTTCGCGCCCGATGACGAGGTCCGCCAGCAGCAGCGCGGTGACGTGGCCGGTCACCGCGTTCAACTCGGACCGGTCCGCGGCGCGCTGACGCCGGAGCAGCGGGCCGACCTCGCGGACCGGCGTCCCGTCCAGCCAGGCCAGCGCGTCGTCGGCGGCGTCGTCGGGGGTGTGCAGGTGCCAGTGATGTCCCAGGACCTGAAGGCGTTCCCCGCGGGCCGGTCGGAGCGACTCCCGCAGCGAGGCGGCGAGCAACGCCACGTTGCCCACACCGCAGAAGATCGGCAGTCCGAGCGCCTTGAGCAGCGGGTTCACCGCGTCGGGGAAGCAGGCGTTGAGGAAGAGGGGGCGGGGGGCCAGGGCGGTGATCGCCGACGCCGCCTCGATGGCCACGGCCGCCTGCAGCGGAAGGGTGAGCCCGAAGCCCGCTCTGGTGGTCAGCGCGGTCCACGCCGAGGGCGAACGGGTCCTCTCCCAGGGAGACTGGTACGAGGCACAGTTCAGCACGATGCGCGGACGGGACTGCCGCAGGATCGAGGAAATGGACTCGGTCGTGTACCGGTCCACCGACAGGGCACGGAACCGTACCGGCGTGCCGCTCGCCGCCGACCGGACATCCGCGACATAACACACCTCCGCCGAGTTCTGCGGCGTCGTCGACACGACGGTCACGACGCATTTCGTGGCACAAAGGATCGCCAGGGAGTAGCAGATCGAACGGGCCAGCGAGCCGCTGCCCAGGATCACGATGCCGGGCTCGGCCATCACGTCACCTTCCGGCTGTGTCGTGGTAGAGATCACGAGGTTCTCCGCTCCCGATAGCTCATGACGATGCCGGCGCCGACGAGCCCGAGCACGCTCAGAACCGTCAGGGCGGTCCCGTACCCGCCGGTGCTCTGCACGAGGTAGCCGGTCAGCGCGGGGCCGAGGGCGGAGCCCGCGCCGAGCGCGGTGAACAGGAGGCCGAGCAACCTGCCAAGGCGTGCCAGGCCGAACTGGTCGGCGAGCACGATGGGCAGGAGAGCGCTGTAGCCGCCGTACATGGCGCCGTGGATGATGGCGAACGCCAGCAATCCGCCGTAGCCCCGCGCGGTCGTCCACACCAGCAGGCCCAAGCCGATGCCCACGTGACAGATCTTGAAGAGGGTGAGCGATCCCAACCGGTCGGTGAGGGCGGTGATCATCAGACGGCCCGCAATGCTGCTGATGCCGATGGCCGAGACCAGGGCCGCGGCGGCCAGAGCGCTGATGCCCAGGCGCTGCGCGGAAGGAGCAAGGTGGGCGAACGGGACGTAGTTGGCCATGCAGACGAGCAGCGACGCCATGTAGAGGGTACGGAATCCACGGGTGGGCGGCCGTTGCGCGGCTACCGGGGAGTCCGGCGCCTGTGGTGGCCGGCCGACGAGGATGGCGGCCAGCAGCAGCAGAGCCGCCCCGCCGACGGCGTAGTACTCGTAGGCGTGCCGCCAGCCGAAGTGGCTCACCATCCAGGCCGACAGCGGCGAGCTGACGACCGTGCCGATCCCCACGCCCGTGACCACGCTGCCGGTGGCAACCCCTCGGTAGCGGTCGAACCAGCGGCCGGTGGCGGTGACCACCGGAACGTACACGCACCCGACCCCCAGCCCGATACCGAGCCCGTAGGCCAGGTACGCCTGCCAGAGAGCGTCCGAGATCGCGGTGAGGTAGAGGCCGAGCCCCAGGCAGGACGCGCCGATGAGCAGCATCACGCGCGGCCCCGTCCGGTCCGCGACGGGGCCGGTGACGGCGCTCAGGCCGAAACCCAGCAAGGTCGTGATCGAGAAGACCACGGACGCCGCGCCGTCACCGGCGTGGAAGGCATGAGCCATCGGCCCGAAGAACTGCCCGTAGCTGTACGCCAGCCCGTAGACCACGGACGCCGCGAGCGTCGCTCCCGCCGCCGCCAGCCACGCGCGGCGCGAGTCGCGAATGCCCGCGGCGGGAGCGGGCACGAGCGGACGTCCTGCCCCGACCGCGGCCGGTGGCGTTTCGGGCATCGACATGGTCACTCACCTGCGCTTTCTGGAACCCTGCTGAGATGGCGGAGGGCGGGCACGCTGCTCACATCCGGCGTAGGCGGATGTGCTCCGGCACCGGCAGCCCGTCGGGCACCCGCGCTTCAGGACGCGGGACGCCGAAGGACGTGCGTATCGGCAACAGGCCGGCCCACTTGTCCAGGTCGACGTCGTCGCCGTGATCATTGGGCGGCGCGTCGCGGATCTTGACGGACGCCTCGGCCAGGTCCAGCGTCATGACGGCGACCCGGGCCAGCACCTTGCGGTCCGGTTCGTGCCCGTAGTCCCAGGCACCCGGTGCGAGATGCTCGGCCACGACACGCATGCCGTGCCGCTTCTCCTCCTCCTCGCGCAGGAGCCGTCCGGTTCCGTGAACGACGGCCGAGCGGTAGTTCACCGAGTTGTGGTAGACCGAACGCGCGTAGACGATGGCATCGAGATGGGTCACGGTCACGCAGACCGGTGCTCCGGCGGCGAGGACGCGGGCGCTGCGGGCGCCGGCCGATGCGTGCAGATACAGCGTGTCGCTCTCGCGGCCGTACACGCTGGGCAGCACGACCGGTCCCCCGTCGGCGACGAACCCCAGGTGGCAGACGAGCCCGGCGTCCAGCACGTCGTACAGAACCTGACGGTCGGCCGCGGCCCGCTCGCTGTAGCGGCGTACGGTGCTGCGTTCCGTCGGTGACAGCGGGCCATGCCCGGTACTCGTCATGTCAGCCTTTCTCCTGTTCCGCCGGAGGCGCTCACAACACGGCCTCGACGATGTCCTGCGCCGAGCGGACCTCCATGACCTGGGACCGTTCCGGCATCAGGCCCGGTTTGGCGAGGTACATGCCAGAGCCGTGCAGCACCACGCCGTCGAAGCCGCTGACCAGGCCCCTGTCCAGGCTGTTGAGCACGCCGGTGAGTCCCATGACCAGTGACCACTCGGCCAGGTGGCGGGGATCGGCGGGCAAGGGCCGGTCACTGGCTTGGAAGTGGTGTCGTACGGCGCCATAGCGCTGGACGCATTCCAGCAGCGACACCACGACGGCCGAGCCTCCGTGCTCGGCGATCAAAGCGGTCATCTCCGGCGCGGTGGGCGGATTGCGGGTGTAGAAGGTGGGTTCCAGATTCTCCTGCGGATTCCAGGTCACCTGGGGGAAATGCGGGAAGTCCCGCTGCTCGTACACCTCGTCATCGGCGCGGCGCTTCCAGTCCGGCTGCGGATCGTGGCCCTGGGTCTCGGTCAGATAGTGGCGGACCATGTCGCTCGTCGCCAGATGCTGGACCAGGAGGAATCCCGGCTGCGGGTGCGTGATGCCCAACGCGGCCATGGTGTCGATGCCGTGCTGGTAGCCGAGCAGGCCGTACGCGCTGGAGACGGCATGCGCGTGCAGGAGCCGCCGGTCGGGCCGGGCGTCACCGAATTCGTACTCGTAGAAGGCGCGGCAGGCGTCGGCCACCTTGTAGTTCGCGATGTCGAGGGAGTACCAGACCCTCTCCCCGGCGCTGCCGGCCGCGGCTTCGGCGAACGACCGACCGAGGTTCTTGACGTCGCCGGCCTCGGGCCCGTCGTAGACGAGAATCGGGTTGCGGGCCCGCAGTTCATCGGACTCGGTGAGGACGTTGCGCCGGAACTTGTACAACGTGGCCGCCGGCGTCAGCGTGACGATGCGTAGTTTGTCGGGGCTGGCCAGCTTCAGCTCCAAGGCCCGGGCCACGGCGTCCCGCAGGGCGATGGCCTTGTTCCCCGACGACGGGGTGAACAGGAGGACTGATTCGCCGGTCCGATCGATGTGTTGCACCGCCCGGGCCACCATCAACAGCGACGCCGTGGTCTTGGTCGTACGGGTTCCCGGATTCTTCATCAGATCCAGCAGGATCAGACTCCGGCCGGCGTAACTGCCCAGCGGAGCCAGCGAGGCTCCGGCGACCGCGAAATACTCCTCCCACGCGTCGGTGAGCACCGGATAGGAGAAGTCCGGGGCAAAGCCGGCGGATCGGGTCGGCGTGCAGCGCCGGGAGGCCTCCCGCACGCCGTTGTAATAGCGGGTGATGACGCTCTCGGAGTCGGTGGTCTTGATTTTGGCCGCGAAACTGCGCGCGCCCTGGTCCATGAAGTCGCACCTTTCACTCAGAAGGGAAGGCGTGCAGGAGGAGCTAGCAATGGCGCAGGAGTTGATCGGCGACGATGCGGGCTTGCCGGCCGATGATGAGCATGGAACTGGTGTAGTAATGGGTGCCCGCCGTCAGCTGGCCCAAGGCGAACAGGTTCCGGTTCTCGCTCCCGTCCGCTGCGAGGACTCTGTTGGTGTACCGGGCCACGTCCAGGCCTCCCAGGGCGTGCCGCCGCGCCACGCCGGCTTCAACCAGGTCCTCGATCAGCGAAGTCGCCGTGTCAGGGATGGCCGCGGCGGCCGGGCGTGTCGTGTTGACCACGATGTCGGCCTCGATCTCGCCCACAGCGGTCGGGGCGAGAAAGGCGGGACGCGGCAGGACACCGGACCTGATCCCGCGGACACCGCGTACAACCTGCAGTTGTCCCGCCTCGGCGGCCGCCTGCAGCCGGATGGCCGACTCCTGAGGCATCGGACTCAACAGGGTGATGAACTTCCGGTGCCAGCGGGTGAGGAAGCGGCGCCGTTCCGCGTCGGGCATGGCGTGCCAGATGAGCTCCACCGACTCGTGCATCGCCTGGATGATGACCGGCTGCCAGAGTGCGCCGCCGTCGCGAGCCTGCCCGAGCTGGCGGCGCAGCCGGCGGGCGGCCGACTCGCCCGGGGTGACCTCGGCGCAGGCGCGGTCCAGGCTCGTCCCGGCCTCCTGCAATTCGCGGTCGAGCAGCGCCAGCAGCCGCTCTCCTGTCATGACCGGGTCGGCCGTCAGTGCGACGTGAACGGCGGTGCGGGAGAGGTACCGCAGTTCAGGCGCGGTGGCGACGGTGCGCACGGTCGGCAGCAGCCCGTTCCTCGACGCCATGGTGACGCGGCCTCGATGGCCGTTCTCCAGCAGGAACAGCACGGTGTCGACGGCGGTCAGGCCCGTCCCCAGCACCAGGACATGGGCCTTGGGCGGCACGGCGGCCAATCGGGCGTTCAGCGGGTAGGGGTCGTTGACATAGCCCGGCGACCGCGCCAGCCGGTACACATCGACCGGCCCCCCGGTGCCCACGCACAGCACGACGCGATCCAGGTCGCCGAAGCGCCGCCCGTCCTCGGTGAACGCGTGGAAGCCGGCCGGCCCCTCACGCAGCCGCGTCACCGACGAGCCCACCGTGCGCACGCTCCTCCCGCGTCCGGCCAGCTGATCGGTGATGCCAGTCGCCACCTCGGCGAGATACTCGCCGAACAGCCGGCGGGGCAGGAACGCCGTCGGGGGTACCGCACGTCCTTGCAGGCCACCCCGTTCCTGCACCCATCGCAGGAAGTGTCCTGGTGTATCCGGCAGTACGGACATGCGCTCGGCCGAGACGTTCAGCAGCGCGACGTCGGAGTCGGGGAGATAAGCCCGGCCTGGCCCGACGTTCTTCGCCGGCTCGAACACCGTGACGTCGAGGTCCGGCAGGCGGTCGCGGGTGAGCGCGGCCAGCAACGCGACGGCCGCGCCACCGCCCCCGATGATTCCCAGCTTCATGTCGTCCTCTTCATGCGCGGAGGTACGGCCGACGGAACTCCGGGCAGCACTGAGCGTCAGCGCGCCCCCGTTCCCTGGAGTCGAGCCGTGTCCTTAGCGCCGTGTGACGTTCCGCTGCTGGGTGACGAACAGACTGGTGTAATCACCGCCGGACCAGTCCGGTGGAAGCAGGCACGGGCGAGGGTCGTGCACCGCCCACCGCGCCGGCTCCCCGCGTACGATCTCGCCGGCATGGCTGCTGGGCAGCGGGTTCGCGGTGTAAGGCATGGAGTTGGCCGCGCTGTAGACGTTGAGCAGGAGCGGCCGGCCGAGGTCCGACTCGTTCTTGGCCGAGCAGTGCAGGGTGCGGCAGTTGTGAATGGTCACCGACCCGGCCGGCCCGGGGAGATGGACCGCTCGGTCGGCAGGCAGCGCGGCGGCGTCGAAGTCGCTCAGCGCCCCTGTCCAGACGCCGTCGGCGCCGTAAAGGTCGTAGAGCTCGCCTTCATGACTGCCCGGAATCACTCCGAGCGGCGCCTGATCCGCGGAACAGTCGTACAAATAGGTGCCGAAGGTCAGCGAACTGTAGTTGGTGTGCGGCCAGAACTGCACGTCCTGATGCCACTTGACCTCGGCGCCGCCGCGAGGCCACTTGAAGTTCAACTTGGAATGATGGAACTTCACGTCCGGGCCCACCAGGTCGGCCGCGATGTCGGCGAGCACCGAGTCCCGCGCGAAGCGCCAGTACTCCGGGTGCTGGTCTACCGGGCTGGTCACGCGCCGTAGCCGAGGGGTTTGGGCGGAGTGCCCCGGTTCGATGTCGAATACCGCGTCGGAGCGGTCGATCGTCCGGCTGCGCTCGATCATTTCCTCGGTCGCCGTTCGGAGCCGGGTGAGCCATTCGGTGGAGATCACCTCTTCCAGAAGCAGATAGCCGTTGCTGAAGTAGAACTCCCGCTGCTCGTTCGTCAGGATCTTGGGCGTGATGCGGCGGACCTCGTCGACCAGCACGTCTGTTCTCCTCGATCAGAGCTACGAACTCAGGACCTAAATACATCGGTATGTCCTTACATAAGGACAACGTATTGTCCGCATTCGGCTTTGTCCAGTGCTGTTTTGATCGATTTGCACGGTGACCCATGCGTGCGCGAGCAGGGGATCCTCCCCATCGACGCCAGAGCGGCCAGGTTTACGCCGCCGCCGCCGTCGTCCCCCTTCAACACCGCGGCCGGGCCCCAACCCGTCGTCGCCGGCACAGCAGCCTCGGCGCCACCGCACGAGCCGTCCCGCCCCCGGCCATGAGCCGACCACCCCGGCCGGGTTGATGCACCAGCACATCCAGGACGGCGTCTTGCACCAGCGCTCGCCGCCGGAAGCCATCCACGCGCATCGACGGCTTCAGGCCGCATCAGATCTGCACGCATCGGTAGGCGGTGTCGGCTGCCCGTACATGGGCCATGCCGGCGGATCGTTTGTCGCGTTCGGCGTGTAATCGCCCGCTGCGCCGCGGTTTTCCATCGATTCCACGAATGGGTGCAAGACGTCACCGCCGGGCGGGAGTGGGCCCGGGGTTCGCATGGCGCGAGCGGTCGCTCCGGAGGGTGGCGGCGAGGTCGTGGGGTGGTGACTCGGTGGGGTGGGCCGCGTCCAGGAGGCGGCGCAGGTGCAGGCTGTCCGGGGCCAGGGCGGTGATCAGGCTGGCGGGGCCGGCCAGCGGGGTCAGTACGGCTTGACCCGCTGCGGGGTCGTCGCCGAACAGCCGGACCTGGGGCGGTTGGCGTTCCAGGTCGGGGTCCACGATGAGGATCTGGCCGGCGGCGCGGTGACTGGCCAGGATCGCCGGACCGTCCCAGCCGGGGGCGTCCGGGCCGTAGGCGGTCTGCTGGTCCAGCAGGAGGTGTCCATTGCGGTGGACGATGAGGCGGATGGCCAGCCGGCCCGGAGGCTCGCCGAAGCGTCCGAGAACCTGTTCCTCGCGCAGGACGAGGCGCGCGGTGGCGGCCAGGTCGATGGTGCAGGTCTGGCGCAGGTTGCTGCCGGCGGCGGAGATCAGCGGCTGGGGCAGCCAGTGCAGGCTGGCTCCGTCGGCCACGGTCAGGTGCACGTCGTAGGTGGCGGGCTCGGGGGTGGGGCCGCGCAGGGCGATCGCGGCTGAGGCGGTGGTGACGTGAAGGTGGGCGCCGGGTTCGGCGGTGGCCTCGACGCGCAGCCGGTCGCCGCCGAGAGGGGCGTTCATGGCGCCGAGCACGCACACCCGTGCCTGGTCGCCGTGCGAGTGAATGCGGCGCAGGTGGAACGGGCCGTCGCCGGCCAGGGCGGACAGTACGGTGCGCTCCCCGGCGCGGGTCGCCGTGACGCGGGCGGTGGCGCGCACGCCCGGCACAGCCGGCACGGCCGCCACACCTCGCACGCCCGGCGCGCCCGGTACGGCGTGGGACGCGAGGGTCATGCGGGGCCCGGGGCGCGGGCCGCCAGGCGGTACAGGACCCAGTCCACCACGGGCCGGACGCCGTCTTCGGTCTTCAGGGCGGTGAAGGCGACGGGCAGCTCGCCGCGCTGCGTCCTGGCGTCGCGGGCCATGGCTTCCAGGTCGGCGCCAACGTACGGCGCGAGGTCGGTCTTGTTGATGACGAGCAGGTCGGAGGTGGTCAGGCCGGGCCCGCCCTTGCGGGGGATGTCGTCGCCGCCGGCGACGTCGATGACGAAGATCTGCGCGTCGACCAGGCCCTTGGAGAAGGTCGCGGTGAGGTTGTCGCCGCCCGACTCGATGAGGATCAGGTCGAGCGGGCCGAGCTGTTCTTCCAGGTCCTCGACGGCTTGGAGGTTGGCGGAGATGTCGTCACGGATGGCGGTGTGCGGGCAGGCGCCGGTCTGCACCGCCTTGATGCGCTCGGCGGGCAGTACGGCCTCACGCAGCAGGAACTCGGCGTCCTCGCGGGTGTAGATGTCGTTGGTGACCACCGCGATGGACAGTTCCTGGCGCAGTGCGCGGCACAGGGCGGCGACGGTGGCGGTCTTGCCGGAGCCCACCGGTCCGCCCAGGCCGATGCGCAGCGCGCCGCGGCGGCCGCCGGGGGCATGGCCCCGGCCTGCGGAGACGTCGTGGTCATGGTGGAGGTGCATGGCGCTCCCGTGGTCGGACGACAGGCGTTCGTACAGGTGGGTCAGGAGGCGAACAGGCGGGCCGAGCGGGTCACGTGCTGTTCGGCGGTGATGTCGAGCAGCGGCGCCGAGGCGGCCGGCAGCGCCGCGAGACCGTCGGCGTGGACGCGGCCCGCCGCCTCAGCGGCCTGCCGCGCGACGTGGTCGAGGTCGGCGGCGAGACGGGCCAGGACCGCCGTGGCGTCGAAGGGGTCCAGGCTCAGCAGGCGGACGGTCGCGGCGGCCGGGCCGCTGACGCTCTCGTAGGCCGCCGCGCAGGCGGCGTCGTACGGGCTCAGCCCTGCGGCGCGGGCGGCCACTCCGAGCACCACGGGCTGATGGACGCCGCGCGGACGGGCAGCGGCCAGGGCGTCGAGTTCGGCGCAGGGCCAGACGGCTCGGGCGGCGCGCAGCAGTTGCCGTCCGAGCGTGCGCGCCACCCGCCGCAGGGCCGGAGAGGGCGTGCGGGCGTCGGCAGCCTCCTCCAGCAGCAGCGGGTCCGACCCGGCGGCGGCCGCGGCCGCGAGCCCGGCCGCGGTCAGCCCGCTGGTGTGCAGCCTGCCTCGGCAGAACGCCTCCAGACCGGCCGCGTCACGCACGCGTCCGGCGGCGACGGCCGCCTCGGCGCCGCCGGAATGAGCGTGCCCGCCGGCCGGGAACCGGCCGTCGGCCAGGACGAGCAGCGTGGCACGGCTCATCGGCGTGACTCACCTTCCTTGAGTGAGATGACGGGTCAGAACAGGAAGTAGAGCTGCGCCATCGGCAGTTCGGTGGGGGGCTCGTGGTAATCGATGCGCCGGCCGTCGATCCGCACCTCGTAGCCGTTGGGGTCGACGTCGATGACGGGAGTGGCGTCGTTTCGGCGCATGTCATATTTGAACACCCTGCGGGTGTTGCGGATGGGTGTGAACGACTTGTCCACCTCGACCCGGCCGGGCAGGCCGGCCGCGATCGCCTGTTCGCTGACGAAGTTGACGGAGTTGGCGCCGGGGGCTCGGCCCGTCGCGCCCCACATCGGGCGGGGCAGGATCGGCTGTGGGGTGGTGATGGCGCCGTTGGCGTCGCCGACCTGTGCGTACGCGATCTGGCCGCCCTTGATCACCCGGTGCGGCTTGACGCCGAAGAACTTCGGCTCCCACAGCACCAGGTCGGCCAGCTTGCCCACCTCGACCGAGCCGATCTCGTGGTCGATTCCGTGCGCGACGGCCGGGTTGATGGTGTATTTGGCGACGTAGCGGCGGGCGCGGTGGTTGTCGGTCTCGTCGGCGCCGCCCCGGTCGCCGTCCAGCGGTCCGCGCCGCTGCTTCATCACGTGCGCGGTCTGCCAGGTTCTCGTGATCATCTCGCCGATGCGTCCCATCGCCTGGGCGTCGGACGACATGATCGAAATGGCGCCCAGGTCGTGCAGGAGGTCTTCGGCGGCCATCGTGGCGGGCCGGATGCGCGACTCGGCGAAGGCCCGGTCCTCGGGCACCTGCGGGTTGAGGTGGTGGGCGATCAGCACCATGTCCAGGTGCTCCGGGACCGTGTTGTGCGTGTAGGGGCGGGTGGGGTTCGTGGAGGCGGGCAGCACGTTGGGCAGTCCCGCCATTCTGATCATGTCGGGGGCGTGGCCGCCGCCGGCGCCCTCGATGTGGAAGACGTGGAGGGGTTGATCGCCGATGGCCGCGATGGTGTCCTCGACGGTGCCGGCCTCGTTCAGGGTGTCGGCGTGCAGGGCCAGCTGTACGCCGGTCGCCCGGCACACCTCCAGACAGCGGCGCAGGACCGCCGGGGTGGCACCCCAGTCTTCGTGGATCTTGAAGCCGAGGATGCCGGCCTTGACCTGGTTGTGAAGGGATTCGGTGGACATCGTGCTGCCCTTGCCGAGCAGCCCGATGTTGACCGGGAAGGCGTCCAGCGCCTTGAACAGCCGGTCGAGGTGCCAGGCGCCGGGCGTGACGGTGGTGGCGGTCGTGCCGTCGGCGGGGCCGGTCCCGCCGCCGATCAGCGTGGTGACGCCGGAGGCGAGCGCCTCCTGGATCTGCTCGGGGCAGATGAAGTGCACGTGGGTGTCGACGCCGCCCGCCGTGAGGATCTTGCCGTTGCCCGAGATGACCTCGGTCTCGGGGCCGATCAGGAAGTCGGTCGCGACGGGATGCCCGTCGTGCAGCCGGTCCATGGTCTCGTCGTTGTAGGCCTTGCCCAGCGCGGCGATGCGGCCGTCGCGAATGGCGACATCGGCCTTGACCACGCCCCAGTGGTCCAGGATGAGAGCACCGGTGATGACGGTGTCGGGCGGTTTCGGGGCACCGGGGGTCGCGCTGTCGCGTGGCGCGAGTGACTGCCCCATCGACTCCCGGACCACCTTGCCACCGCCGAAGAGGATCTCGTTGCCGCTGCGGCCAGGACCGCCGGCCCAGTCCTCGGTGATCTCGATCCACAGATCGGTGTCGGCCAGGCGGACACAATCCCCCGTCGTCGGGCCGAACCGGTCGGCGTACTGTTCGCGCGTGAGGGGCTCGGACATCAGAGGTTGCCTCCGACCTTGCCGTTCAGGCCCGCGACGTGGCGCCGGCCCTCGATGGGCACCAGCTCCACGTCCTGGGGCATGTTGGGGGCGAAGCGCACCGAGCCGCCGGCGGGGATGTTCAGCCGCTTGCCGTAGGCGGCGTCACGGTCGGGGTGGATGTCGAGGCGGGAGTTGACCTCGTAGAAGTGGTAGTGGGAGCCGACCTGGATGTGACGGTCGTCGGTGTTGGTGACCCGTACGGTCGTGATCGGGCGGCCGTCGTTGAAGCTCACACACCCCTGGGAGGAGAAGTCGATCGCGCCGGGAGGGCCCTGCCTCCCTGGCCCGGCCACGCAGGCCGACGGCCCGGGGTCGGGCGGGCACGGCGGGGGCTCGGGGTCGGGTGGGCACGGCTGCGGCAGAGCCCCGCACGGCGACGGGGCCGGGTCGGATGGGCACGGCAGGGTGGTCGCCAACGGGATCGGCTCGCGGAGGGTGACCATTTTGGTGCCGTCGGGGAAGGTGGCCTCGATCTGAAGGTCGGCGATCATCTCGGCGACGCCTGGCATGACTTCGTGCGGCATGAGCACCGGCGGCTGCTGCTTCGCCATGAGGTCCGCGACGGTTCTGCCGGCGCGCGCCTCTTCGAGGACCCAGGAGGTCAGGATGGCAACCGCCTCCGGGTAGTTGAGCTTCACTCGCCCTCTGCGCTTGTGGGCCACGTCCGCGGCCACGTGGATCATCAGCCGTTCTTGTTCATGCAGGGTCAGGTGCACCCTCTCACCTCGGTTCCACTTCTGCCCCCAGGCCCTTGCCTTCGGGGCCGACGGTGCGGATCGACCGGTATGGCCGATGCTGGGCCCATATCGCTGTCCGCTCTTGCGCCGAGAGGTTGCCCCCTTCGCGGATGCGCCCGAAACACGCGCCGTGAAGGGGTTCTGTGGTCACCGCCCGGTTGCGTGCCGAGCGTAACCAATTCGACACTCTGCGCGATATGGCCTGAAGGGGAAGGCTGCCTCGCGCCGAAGCCACACCGACACCTCGCCCTGCTGACCGACATGACCAGCTCCGTCCCGGCCACCACACCGCGTTCGCACCGCGACCGACCACGAGCCCGCCCGAGCGAGCGCCACCGTCACGGTGGAGCCGACGCAGTGATCGACGAGGCCGGCGCGGACGGCGAAAGGAAAGCGATGCCGTCGCATCGGGCCCGGCGGGACCGAGAATGCCACCGGCTGCCGGTCAGTTCGCGCGGAACAGCCCGCCCATGCGCGGGCCCGAAATATCAGCGATGTCGATTTCTATTTCAGAAGAGAGACGCGTACTGACCCGTGCCGCCGTCCAGCAAGAACCCGACACATCCATTCCACTGATTCCCCGAAGCCATTCTCCTGGCCAATGACGTGGAGGAATCTCACTGAGGAGCGTTCCACCGTCACAACCGAGCGCAACGGCCTCATGACGTCAATATGACATAGATCACATGGGCCGACAGGGCGCCCTGCCGAGGGACAGGCCAAGCATGTTGATCAGCTCAAATGCCGGCTCTTCTCCCGTCCCCGTCACTCTCGGTTCGAAAATGACATCAGCTTTACGGGTTGACCCTTTCTGTAGATCTCTTCAACATCATCCGTGAACCTTATATCCGCCTTATGACGTGACGGCCCGCCCATCGGAACGGGCCCGCGTCAGCGTGCCTGAAAGGTGTCAGGATGCAGGGTTGGCGTTCTTGGAAGCGGGCGATCGTCGCATTACTGGTCGCCCTGACCATGGTGGCCTTCGATGTCAGGGTGCCGCTCGTATTGAGCCAGGAGGCATCGGCGGCCGTCTCGGGCCCCGAATCCGAACCGTCGGTCAAGGGTCACCCGGTGCCCGTCCCGAAGGTGGCAGAAGGCGCGGAGGAGGATC
Source organism: Nonomuraea sp. NPDC004702 (assembly GCF_053601695.1). NCBI lineage: Bacteria > Bacillati > Actinomycetota > Actinomycetes > Streptosporangiales > Streptosporangiaceae > Nonomuraea > Nonomuraea sp. NPDC004702. The sequence goes on along the minus strand of NZ_JBSGCE010000057.1, from coordinate 10,685 downwards.
AGCCGAGAGTCAAACGATCCGATCCCGTCTGGCCACGCCCCGGCCACGGCGAGGCAGCGCTCACCGGCAAGGCGGTCCAGGTCGGAGACCTGCCGGTCGCCGTGGCTGCGACGAAGAAGACGACCTCGGGCAAGGTGCGCGTCGAGACGCTGCCCGCCGACGCCGTCAACCGACTCGGCGGCGTCGGCATAGCTGCCAGGGTGACCCGCGTCGAGGGAGCAGGGGCCGTACGGGCGGAATTCTCCTACGCGAGCTTCCGCGACGCCTTCGGCGGCAACTTCGACACCAGGCTCGGCCTGCTCAGGCTGCCGGCGTGCGCGGTGACCGTCCCGCGTCCCCGCGACTGCGTCGTGCGCCCGCAGCCGGTGACGGCGCACAACGACCTGGCCGCCGGCAAGCTGATCGCCGATGTCCAGCCCGACCCGGCCACCGGGGAGAGCCTGCCCGTCGCGGTGGCGCCGAGCAGCCGTCCCAAGGCAGCCGAACTGGCCGGGAAAGCGTTCCGGACGGGCTCGGTGTACGTGCTCGCCGCTGGAGTCGCGGGCGCGGACGGCAACTTCGGCGCAACCGACCTCAAGCCGTCGGGCAGTTGGCAGGCCGGCACCTCTGGCGGCGGCTTCGACTACAGCCTGCCGTTGCCCGAAGCCCCCTCCCCCGCGGGCAACGGCCCTGAGCTGTCCCTCCGCTACGACTCCTCCTCCGTGGACGGGCAGGGCCGCTGGACCAACAACCAGTCAGGCACGGTCGGCGTGGGCTGGGACCTGAACGCCGGATTCATCGAGCGCAAGTACCGTCGCTGCTACGTCGACAACTTCTACCATCCGGAAACGTCCGAGCTGATCTGGACCGCCGACGAGATGGGCGTGGGCGGCAGGGCGGTGTGCTGGGAATCGCCCGACGCCAACGACAATGACCCCACGACGACCGACATGAGCGGATCCGAGCTGGTCATCAACGTCGGCGGGCGGTCCGCCGCCATCGTCAAGGACACCTCGGGCGGCTGGAAGACCGTTCCCGAGCTGGGGTTCAAGATCGAGCAGCTGACGGGTGGCGCGGACAGCCAGCCCTATTGGCAGGTGACGAGTCAGGACGGCACAGTCTCCAGATTCGGCTACCGCAAGGACGCCCAATGGCAGCTCCCGTACGTGGGCAACGACGTCGGCGAGCCCTGCTACGACCGCTACTACAACGACGCCATCCCACCGACCTGCACCGGGGTGTGGCGCTGGAATCTCGACAGGGAGACCGACCGCAACGAGAACGTGGTCGACTACTCCTACACCCGTGAGACCAACTACTTCTGTCTGCCCTCCTGCGCTCACGAGGCCTACCGGGTGCTGCCGTACGACAGCGGCGGCGTGCTGGCCAAGGTCGAATGGGGCCACAACTCCCAGCTGGCCGGTACGACGCCGACCTCCCGGACGGTCTTCACCACGGCGGCGAGAGACGGCGGCGACGTGCCGACCGACCTGCAGTGCGCCGCCCCCACGTCCTGCAACAACGGCGCGATCGCCTTCTTCTCCACCCGCAAGCTCACCTCCGTGACGGCCGAGTCGGCCAACCCCGCGACCGGCGGATGGGATCCGGTCGAACGGCTGGACCTGCGCCAGACCTGGATGTACACGAGGACGGACTTCGGTCCGCCACGCGATCCCGTCATGTGGCTGGACACCGCGCAGCAGACCGGGCTGGCCGCGAGCCCCGCGATCACGCTGCCGCCCTTGGACTTCGACGCCGCCATGCTGGCCGGCCGCATGGATTACGACGACATGTCGGACTGGACGGACCTGCTGTCGTGGCGGATGGTCCCCCACATGAGCGGTTTCGCCAACGGCATGGGCGGCCGCACCGAGGTCACGTACGGCCAGGCCGACCCCTGCTCCGGCGGGAAGGGCCGGGACGGCACCGACTACTTCGCCGACAAAACGGGTGACTGCTTCCAGGTCGACTACAGCATCGAGGGCAACGAGAGCTGGGCCCGCTTCTACAAGCACCTGGCGACCAAGGTCGTCGAGCGCGACCTGGTCGGCGGCTCACCCGACATCACCCACTCCTACGAATACCTGGGCGGCCCGGGCTGGGTGGGCCCCACCGAGTACGCGGAGCCGGGGCTCAAACCAGCCTCCTCCGACTGGCGCGGATACGGCCAGGTGCGCACGATCACCGGATCGGGCTCCGACCCCGACGGCTACACGGTCACGTCCGAGACGTTCCTGCGAGGGATGGGCACGCTCGTCCCCGACTTCGACGGCGGGACCATCCTGGACGCCTGGCCGCTGATGGGGCAGACGCTCCAGCGGCAGACCTGGAAGATGACCGCGACCAGCCCGCGGGCCTACGCCGAGGTCGAGTCGACACGCTGGGAGTACCAGCTCAAGGCCAACGGTGACGTCCCAGGCGCGCTGGACCCGTACTTCGTCCTGCGGGTGCGCGAGCGCACCAGGGAGAAGGCGGCCGGCGGAAGCTGGCGCTACAGCGACACCAAGACTCTGCACAACGCCGACGGTCTGCCCATCAAGATCAACTCTTACGGGCAGGACGGCGTGTCGACCGACAACTCATGCACGTCCATCTCGTATGCGCGCAACACCGACGGCGGCCAGTGGTTGATCGGGTTCGTCTCGGTCGTCGAGAAGCGCGCGGGAGACGACTGCGCCGCGGGCACCCTCGTCGGGAAGACCGTCACCCTGTACGACAACGGCACCGACCCGGCGACGAACAAGCCCAGCGACGGCAACGCCACCGAGACCCGCGCCTACGCCGACACGAGCACGTTCTCGGCAGGCAAGGCTTACTTCGACGAGTACGGCAGGCAGACCGAGGTGGTGGACCCGCTGGGCAAGCGCACCACCACCACCTACAACCCCACGACGGGCTGGCCCTCGAACGGCGTCGTCACCACGAACCCGCTCAACCATCAGGTCCAGGCCACGACCTCACGTCTGCACGGCGAAATCGTGTCGATCGTCGACGCCAACGGCAAGAAGTCCGAGCTCGACTACGACGCCCTCGGCCGCGCTGTCGCGATGTGGGCCCCTGGCCAGCCGCGCTCGGGAGGGACTCCGACGGCGACCGCGGCCTACGACATCCCCTCCAGCGGCGGACTGAGCCAGCCGACCGCACCGATCAGGACCACGCTCAAGCGGCTGCTCACGGGGACGGGTTCGGCCGCGAAGACGGTGACCACCTACAGCTATGAGGACGGACTCGGGCGCACCCGGGAGGCGCAGGCCACCTCCCCCTCCGGCGGCCGGGCCGTGGTCGTCACCACCTACGACGCCAGGGGCCTGCCACTGGCCAAGACCGAGCCGGTGCACAACACCGCTGCGCCCGGCTCCGGCCTGCTCAACCCCACCCTGACGAACGCGGCCCAGTGGACCAAGACCCTCTACGACGGGCTTGAGCGCCCGGTCGCGATCATCTCGTACCACCTCGCCCAGGAGTTACGCCGTACCACCACCGCCTATCCCGGTGCGGACAGGACCGAGACCGTTCCTCCGGTCGGCGGCAAGACCGTTACCGTCACCGATGTCTTCGACCGGACCACGAAGATCGAGGAGTGGAAGGACGGCTCCTCCCACCAGGACACCGTCTACACCTACGACGTCAACGACAACCTGCTGACGATGACGGACGCCAAGGGGAGCGTCCGCACGTTCACCTACGACTGGCTCAAGCGGCAGACCGTCGCCGCGGACCCGGACGCGGGGCGCACGACCACCGGATACGACCTGGCAGGCAGAGTCGCGTGGAAGACCGACGCGACGGGTCAGAAGATCTCCATCGGCTACGACGACCTGGGCCGGGTCACCACCCAATGGAGCGGCGAGGCGGGCACGGGCGCCAAGCTCGCCGAGTGGAGTTACGACTCCGTCGCCAAGGGACAGCCCGCCTCCTCCACCCGCTACGTCGGCGGCCAGCCCTACACCCAGAGCGTCACCGCCTACGACGACAACTACCGCCCCACCGGCAACAAGATCAGTATCCCCGCCGTCGAGGGCACGCTGGCCGGAGACTACGCGTTCACCTCGGTCTACGACGCCGCGGGCAACCTGCGCCAGCAGGGCATGCCGGCCGCAGGCGGACTGCCGGCGGAGACCCTCACCTACACGTACACCGACTACGGCCTGGCCAAGGGCCTCAGCTCCGACCTCGGCGGGTTCACCTACGTCAAGGACACCCTCTACTCGGCAACCGGGAAGCTCGCCGAGCGTCAGTTCGGCACGACCGGCAAGATCAGGCGCACGCTCGAACACGACGCCACAACCGGGTGGCTCAGCCGGGTGACCACCACAGCCAAGGCGGACACGGCAACGCCCGAGACCGTTCAGGACGACAGGTTCGGCTACAACGTCGCCGGCCAGCTCAACCGCATCCAGGATGCCCGGCAGGGCCAGTCGGAGTGCTTCACCTACGATGAGTTGCTCCGTCTGTCGGCGGCCTTCACCACGACCGCGGCCGACTGCGGCGGCGGGGGCGACGGCCTGGGGCCTGATCCGTACGACCAGAGCTACACCTACGACGCCGCCGGCAACCTCGCCACGCTGACCAGCAACGGGCAGGCGGCCACCTACACCTACCCGGCCGCGGGCGCCGGTGCGACGCGGCCGAACGCGGTCACCTCCATCAGCCGCCCAGGCGGCACGGACACCTACACCTACGACGCCGCCGGCCGGCTGTCCTCCAGAACGGTGGGCGGCAAGCAGGGCACGTTCGACTGGGACGAGCTCGGCCACCTGTCCAAGGTGACCATCGACGGCCAGCAGACCTCGATGGTCTACGACGCCGACGGTGAGCGGCTGATCCGGCGCGATCCAGGCGGCGCCGCGACGCTCTACCTCGGCGTCATGGAGCTCAAGCTGTCGGGCGGGCAGGTGACCGGCACGCGGTACTACGCCACCGCCGACGGCACGACGGTCGCACTGCGGACGGGCGGCACGGTCACCTGGCTGATGGCCGGGCTGAACAACAGTCAGCAGCTTGCCGTCGGCGACGCCGACGGCGCGGTCGCACGCCAGCGCTACCTGCCGTTCGGCGGTAGGCGCGGTGGTGACGCCCTGCCCTTCACCGACCGCGGCTTCCTCGGCAAGACCGAGGACGCCAGCGGGCTGGTCTACCTGTCGGCCCGCTACTACGACCCCGGAATCGCCAAGTTCATCAGCACCGACCCGGTGCTGAGCCTGCAAGCGCCGGACTGGGCGAACCCCTACAGCTATGCCGCCAACAACCCCATCACGCTGTCCGACCCCGACGGACTCAAGCCGCGGCGCGCCGCGAAGACGGCGGACGGCGACAAGCCATGGAAGTACAACGCCTCCAGGCACAACCGCGCGGTCGACGTGGCGGCGCTGCTGATCAAGTGGATGGCGCTGCTCGGCTACCCGTCCGGGAAGATCGTGCTGGAGTACCACATTCCCGGCGCCAAGAAGCTCGGCACCGACGGCAAGGCCGACATCGCCCTGATCACGGAGGACGCGATCTACCTGTGGGAGGTGAAGCGCAACACGGTCGCCGCCCAGGGGCAGAACGAACTCGCGATCTACATCAAGGCGCTCAAGGCGCTGCCGAACCAGACCGGCGGACGCAATGTCCTGCCCGGCTTCGACCTCCTGCTTCCCGTGCCCAATTACGTCAAGGAGACCAACGAGATCGTCATCGCCTACTCCAACGCCGCGAAGTGGGGCAAGAACTCGGGAGTGATCGAATACTGGGTGACCAAGAGCCGCGGACCCCAGCAGGTGCCCGTGGTGTCTCCCAAGACCCAGCCACAGCCCGTGCCGTTCCCGACGCCGCACTTGATGCCGCACGTGGGCGATCCGGGCTACACGCTCGAGGACCTGCGTCGTAACGCGGAGAACAGGCCCAAGGGCTTGCCCGCTCTGCCGCCGCAGTTGCAGGGCACGCTCACGGGGGCAGCCATCCTCGGAGGCATCGCCCTGTCCATCCTGAGCTTCGGCCTCTACCAGCCGCCGGGACTGGCCTACTGAGATGACGCGGCCCGCCGGAACCTCCGGCGGGCCGCTAGGCTGAATGGCTCCGAAGGAGGGACAGTGTCGCTCGGTTCCAACAGGTTGTCGGCTGAACTCGTCGTCCGTGCGAAGTCGGACGACCACCGTGCGGGCCTGACATCGGACTGGCTGTCGGGCGCGCTGGCGGATTTCGCCCCGGACCTGGCGTCGCTGCTGGCCCGCAGCCCCCGGATGAACCCCGCCGCCCTCGACGACGAGACGGGCCGCACGCCCTCCGGAGAGCCGGGCGGGTTGTGGGCGCAGTTCCGCGTCAAACCCGCGCTCTCACGCCCGTTCTCCAAGACCATGCCGTACTCCGAGCAGAGCCTGCGCGCGGTCGCCCGTGCGCTCCAACGACGCCCCCACATGGTCGAGTACATCGTCACCCCACTCGACGAGCGAGGGTTCCCCGGCAACGGCACTGTTTGGATCAACGTGTCCGCTCCTGCCGGGGAGGCCGAGCCGTGGCTCAAACTCAGGGTGGAGCAGGTGCCGCGTTCCGGTGACCGGCATCCGCCTGACGTCCAGCAGCGCTGGGCGGAGGCGCTGAAGCGGCGGGCCGCCGTCACCGGGGCCTGCTATGGCCATGTCACTGACGACTGCCTCACCGACGAGACGCCCTTGGAGACCGCGCTCGGCGCCCTGGACGCCGTCACCGTCCCTCGCTGCGAACTCGAACTGCGCGGCTATTCCTGGGTCACGGTGTGCGCGGGCGCGCCGGCAGCGCTGCTGGGCGGACCGACGGCTCTGGCAGCGACGGGCGCCTTCGACGAGGTCGACGAGTTGCCCGGCGGCGCACTGTTCCTGCGGGCCACCCCGACCCTGGACGACTATGACGAGGCTGCGATCGAGCGGGTGTTCCACGTGCTCCGGCCCGTCCTCATCAAGGGGAAGGTACGGCGCGTGTTCGGGATGGACCATCTCAGGCTGCACTTTCCCACCGGCCAGGAGTGAGGTCGTCAGGAGCACAAGCCGAGCGGACAAGACATATCCCTCCGACGCCCACCGCTTCTACCTGCGCCGCCGCAGGACCCGCCGCACCATCCCGAACCCGGGCGACCAGCGGGCCGGGCGCCGATGTCGCCGGGTGGTGGAGGTTACGCGTTCCGTTGCCTTGGCTCAGGGCTTCACCACGTCCGCCACTCGACAGTGACATCCGCGTGCCGATCAAGCTCGCTCCTTACGGAAGCATGAGGTATTGATCGACTTCAACGCCGGCCCGCGCCGCCGCCAGCCAGCGGATGAGGTCCGCGTCCATCGAGATGCCCTTCTCCCGGGGCTCCTCAGCGTCGCGGAACTCCTGCACCACGATCAACGTCGTCTCCCAGCCCTGGCCGCGGGCAAGATCGCGCAACGTGTGCGCGCCCCGGTCGCCCCACGCCGCCAGCCTGCCGAACACCTCGGGCAACCGGTCCGCCCCCACCTGCCGGCCGAGTGCGAGGGTCCATGAACTGAACCCGTACGGCGTGCCCGTTCTCGGGGACGGGCGGCCGTGCCGGGTGGACTCGTCGGGTGCGATGCCGAGCGCCCGGGTCACCGACTCGGGGTCGCCGTCATCGGCGACAAGGCGCAGGTACACGGTGAACATGCGCTACTTCCACGTGCACGTCGACTTGAATCGCGATCGTACCGCTCTCGCAACTCCTGCTCGGGTGGACTCCGGCAACTGAGTGAGCGCACCACGCCATTCTGTTCATTAGCGGAAATGTAGGTAGCGCTGGTAGCGTCCCCCAGCGCGGGCCGTCATGCATGCGACGGCGTACTTTCAGTCATCGAACCGGCCCTTGTTCAGCGTCTGCGCTTCCATCAAGAGTCTTGCCGGCCAGGAATATCCGGCATCGAACCGCTCATCAAGGACGCCAAATGGCCGATACATCGAACTACGCGCAGGTTCAACCCAGCCGTCGTTCCAAGCGTTCCCGCCGCACCGCGCTTACCGCAGCGGTCGCGAGCGGTGTAGCCGTCGCGGCAGTCGTCACCGTCACAACCCATGTTCTGTCCAAGCCGGAAACCTCCTCAACCGGCAGCGGAACCGCCTCCGTCAGCTCAGCACGAGCCTCGGCGCCTGAACCCATCGAGAAACTGTGGCCCGCCGCAGTGCACGAAGTGCCGGCCAAATTACCCGACGGCAGAAAAGTCCGGCCGCGACTGATGATGGACACCACCAAGATTCTCCTGACCGCCGAAGCCGGCTTCGAGAAGGCGAACGGCCTCTACACCTACGACGTGCACAGCGGCGAGGTGGCCGAACTCGCCGACATCACCCTCCCCGCCGGCACCACCCTCTTCCCCGACGGCTTCACCGCAGGCCAAGGCCGGGTCGCCTGGTGGACCGCACACGGCGCCGCCGACAAGCGAACCGCCGACATCTGGATCGTCCCGACGACCGGCGGCAAGCCGCAGCTCGTCACCTCCGCTCCCCTGCCGCCCGCCTCATCGGCCGGCTTCGTCACCGGGATCGCCATCACCCCTGACCGCCTGGCCTGGTCAGCCGGGAACGAAGGCGTCTTCACCGTCGACGTCAACGGCGGGCAACCGCAGCGCGTAGACGGCACGCAGGGACAGCACATCCTGAGCTGGCCCTGGGTCGGATCACCCGGGACGTTCCGCGTCAACGAAGCCCCCTTCCAGTCCGTCATGAACATCGAGACCGGCGAGAAGCGCGCCCGGACCGCCTTGCCGCCAGGCAGCCCGGTGGCCTGCGGCATCACCCTCTGCGTCACACACCCCGGCCGATCCGCGGCGGCGCAGGTCCAGGACCGGGACGGGCGAGCACGGCACGAGATGGACGTGACGGGAGTCGCGCCACAGCCTCTCCAGCAGGACCGGTTCCTGTCCGCCCAGCTGCCCGATCGTGCGATCGTCCACGACGTGCGGTCAGGCGTGTCCGCCGAGATCCGCGGCATCGACACCCGGACCCGCTACCGCGCCCCGGCCGGCAGCAACATCGCCCTCTTCAGCCGCGGCGACAAGTTCCTGGTCGTCGACCTCACTGCCATTCACTGACCACTCTTCCCGCCATTGCGGTAGAGCGGGCCCTGTCATGCGATCAACCGGAGGCGCACAACCTGTTGAACTCCGCGACGTCCGTATTGATATCCGCGATCACCTGGTTGGGGTCGCCGCCGGTCATGCCCGTCAGGCGGAAGCTCAGTTCCTGGAACTCCGCGGCCAGCCGCCTGATCTTCGCCCCCACCGCGCCTTGCGCGTTGAGGGCTACGCCCATCAAGTCGCTGTACGTTTGCTGAGCCGCGGCCGCCTGACCGCTTGGGCTGGTTCCGGCATCCCTGCGGTAGGCGGTCAGGGCCGCCGCCGTCTCGTCGCAGCCGACGGTCCGGACCTTCAGCGGCGGTGGAGGGGATTCCTGGACGGCTTGCGTGTGACTCGCTGGTTGGGACGTGCTGGACTCAGGCGATGAGTCCACCGGCGATGGTGAGTGCGGGGTGACGACCTGACCCGTTGGGGATGGAGCCGGGGACGGAGTGGAACCCACTGTGCCGGGCGAGGTCTTGAGCGGCATCAGGTAGGCGAAGAGCGCGACCACGGCTGCGATGGAACCCGCCAGAGCGCTCACTGCCGTCCAGTTCAGGCGCGAGCCTGCTCCCCCGCCGCCCGCCCCCGCTGATCCGCTTCCGGTCATGTTCTGATGGTGGCCGAGCCGCCGCACTCGGTCCAGGACGACTCCCACAGATGTTCTTGATCTGCAGACAGCACCGCCACCGGTTGCACTCTGGCCGCGGACCATCCCGACCGGACGGCCACTGACCGCCCCTCCTTCCCTGTTGGAGGGCCGGGCTCAGCCGACCGGGCGTGATGCCGTCAACAGGGGCCGGCTCGTACACCACTCCCGCTGACCCAACCGTCGATGTGGTCCTGTCCGACTTCGTCCAGGCCAGGCTGGGGACGTCGAGCGGGCCGGCGATTGTGAGTGGTGAAGCTGCTCGGCGAATTGCTGCCCAGCCGGCCTGCGCGCACTGAACGACGGGCTCCCCTGGATACGGCTGTTGTCTCGCTCGCGCGTTGTTGACATTCGCCGCATAGGCGACAGAATACACATATGAACAGTTCTTCAGCTGAGAATGTGTTGATGGTGGACGGTTGTGCCGTCAAGGTGGTGGATGCCGACCGGGTGTCCGCGGTGTGCGAGCGCATGCCCGCTGCCGAGGACCTCACCGACACGGCGGACATCTTCGGCCTGCTGTCCGACCCCAACCGGCTGAAGCTGCTGGTCGCCCTGCTGGACGGCGAGCTGTGCGTGTGCGACCTGGCGGCGGTGACCGGGCAGAGCGAGTCGGCGGTCTCCCACGCGCTGCGCCTGCTGCGCGCCCACCGCATCGTGGCCGCCCGTCGCTCGGGCCGGATGGCGTACTACCGGCTGGAGGATCCGCACGTCCGGATGCTGCTGGACCTGGCGCTGGCCCACACCGAGCACACCGAGGCCATCCACCCGGAGCGGGAGGGCGAGGGCTGATGGGCGTGGGTCACGGGCACGGGCACGCCGGGGCCCGGCACCGCTGGCGGCTGGCGGTCTCGTTCGTCCTGATCGGTGCATTCTTCCTGGTCGAGCTGGTCTACGGGCTGATCTCCGGGTCGCTGGCCCTGATGTCGGACGCCGGGCACATGGCCGCCGACGTCGTCACGCTCGGCGCGGCGCTGGTCGCCACCAGGATCGCCGCT
>NZ_JBSGCE010000056.1:0-57613 GCF_053601695.1 Nonomuraea sp. NPDC004702 | reverse complement strand
GACGTCGGCGCCCGCCGCGGCGTAGGCGAGCGCGATGGCCCGCCCGATGCCCTTCGACGCCCCGGTGACCAGAGCCGTCCTGCCGGACAGCGGGCCCGCGCCACAACGCCAGCGCGCCGCGCGGGTCGCCGGCCCGCACCAGCCGCTCGAACGCCGACGCGTCCACCTCGCCGGGCGGCACGTCCAGCAGGTAGCCGGCCGGGTGCGAGGAGATCAGCCCAGGCGCCTGCCTGCGGGCCCGCGACACCAGCGACTGGAGCGCCGCGGCCGGATGGGCGGGCGGCTCGCCGGGCCACAGGTCGTCGATCAGCCGGTCGGCGGTCACCACCCGGCCCGGGTCGAGCGCCAGACGGACGAGCAGGGCCCGCACCCGGGCGCCGCCGATCTCGGCCCCAGCCACCTGGAGCGGCCCCAGGACCCCGATCCGCATGCCCCCACCGTACGGGCATGCGGCCATGCCGGGTTCCCGGCGGGCCGCCCGCCTTCACCCGGTTCGAGCAGCCCGGAGCAGTGCGCTCAGCTCTCCGAGAGCCGGTCGAAGAGGGTGAGCGCCGCCTGGCGCACCTCCTCCGGGGTCAACCCGTCGAGGGCCTGCCGCGCGTCGGCGATGTCACGCGTCGTGGCCAAGGTGATGGCCACGGACGAGGCCGCGGCACGGTCGATCGATCCCGTCGGGGCGGCGTCGGCCAGCTGCTGGGCGCTCGCGGCGAGGTCGAGGTTGTCTCTCAACGGATCTCCTCGGACGAAGTCGGCTTCGCACATTTCATCACTTTGCGTCGCCCCACATCCACCATTTGTTGAATTCGAGGCGTTATGCCCTGAGCGGGTCGTGGCCGACGGACATGAGCTCGCGCCGCGAGTCGTCGTCCGTCCGGTCGCCCATGGTCTCGACCAGCTCGATGACCTGGCGCATGACGTCCAGGTCGGCCTTGGTCAGGTCGCCCTTCCGCTTGCTCAGGACGTGCAGCACGCCCCTGCCCAGCTCGTCGATGCCCATGTCGGGGTCGGGAGGGAAGCCCTCCTCGTCCGAGGCGTCGGCGAGCAGGTAGCCGCGCAGCTCCTCTGAGTTCATGTTGACCGCCCGGTGGAACTCGTCCCAGAGCGTGTCCGTGTCGAAACCCTCAGTCATATGGGCCGCCTACCCGCCCGACCCTCGCGTTACGCCCCGGGAACGGTCAGCCCCGACTCGTAGGCCGCGATCACCGCCTGCACCCGGTCGCGCAGCCCCAGTTTGCTCAGCACGTTGCTGACGTGCGTCTTCACGGTGTGCTCGCTGACCACCATGGCCTCGGCGATCTCCGCGTTGGACAGGCCGCGCGCGATCAGCTGCAACGTCTCGCGCTCCCTGGCGGTCAGCGACTCCAGCGTGTGCGCGGGGGCGGCGGTCGTCGCGGGACGGGAGGTGAACTCGGCGATCAGCCTCCTGGTCACCGTGGGCGCGAGCAGCGACTCGCCCGCGGCCACGACGCGCACCGCGGTCACCAGGTCGTCCCGCCGCACGTCCTTCAGCAGGAACCCGCTCGCGCCCGCGCGCAGCGCGTCGAACACGTAGTCGTCCAGGTCGAACGTGGTCAGCATCAGCACCCGGCAGGCGGTCTCGGCGCACACGATCCTGGCCGCCTCGATGCCGTCCATCCTGGGCATGCGGATGTCGAGCAGCAGCACGTCCGGCTCGTGGGCCCGTACGGCGGCCACGGCCTCGACCCCGTCGCCCGCCTCGGCCACCACCGAGATGTCGGGCTGGGCGTCGAGGATCATCGCGAACCCGCCCCTGACCAGCTCCTGGTCGTCGGCCACCACGACGCGCACGCTCATCGGCCGGCCCCCAGCGGCAGCCGCGCCGACACCGCGAAGCCGGGCCCGTCCGCGCGCGGGCCGGCGGTCGCGCTGCCGCCGCAGGCCGCGGCCCGTTCGCGCATGCCGATCAGGCCGTTGCCGCCCGAGGGCAGCGCGGGGCCGCCGCCGCGCCCGTTGTCCGTGACGTCGATCATCAGGTGGTCGTCCTCCCAGGTGAGCCGGATCTCGGCGCGGTCGGCGCCGGAGTGCTTGACGATGTTGGTGAGCGCTTCCTGCGTGATCCGGTAGGCGGCCAGCGCGCTGTCGGGGCCGATCGGGCGGGGCTCGCCGGACTCGGCGAAGCGCACGTCCAGGCCGGTGCCCGCCACCTGGCCGGCCAGCGCGGGCAGGTCCGCGAGGGTCGGCTGCGGCGTCCGCGGCGCCTGCGGCTCGTCCTCCTTCAGTACGCCGAGCATGCGGCGCAGCTGCACCATCGCGTCCCGGCCCGCGGCGGCGATGGCGTCGAAGGCGGCCTCGGCCCTGGCCGGGTTGCTGCGCACCACGACGGGCCCCGCCTCGGCCTGGACCACCATGAGGCTGACCGCGTGGGCCAGGATGTCGTGCATGTCGCGGGCGATCCTGGCCCGCTCGCGTTCGGCCGCGCGCTCGGCTTCCAACTGACGCTCCCTTTCGAGCCGGGCCGCGCGCTCGGCCAGCTCGGCGGCGTGGGCGCGGGACGTGGCCGCCGCGCGGCCGATGGCGTAGGCGGCGGTGAACAGGGCGACCCCGCGCATCGCGGTCTCCCACGAGCCGACGGAGGCCAGGCCGCCGACGAGGGTCACGACGAGCATGACGACCCTGGGCAGGCGGGGCGAGTACGCGGCGACCGTGTAGAAGGCGACCAGGGCGCCGTACCAGATGGGCTGGCGGGCGACGTTGTCGGCGAAGTCGTAGAGCGCGCCCACGACCAGGCTGGCGATCAGCATGGTCACCGGCCACCGGCGCCGCCAGACGACGGGGAGCGAGGCGCCGATCGAGATCGCGTACCCCCACCAGTCCCATCTGCCGCCCTGCGGGTCATGGCTGGAGATCAGCGGCCAGACCTGGACGAGGGCGATCAACAGGGCGAGCGCCCCGTCCACCCAGAGGTGGGGGAGCGCTCGAAGCCGGCGACGGAGGACGTCGACAAGCGTCAGATCGGACACGGGGTCCCATTGTTCCTCACGCATGGACGAGCACGTGACGGGCACCGGCCGGGGCCTGGCGGCGGGCCAGCGGCCAGAACGACACCAGCATGCACACGGCGCCGAGCGGGATCAGGTCCTTCTCCAGGATCGGGATGGCGAAGTCGAGCATGACCAGGACGGGGGTCCAGAGCTTGACCTGCCGCCGCGCGGCGAGCTGGACGACCAGGGCCAGCTGGGCGACGTAGAACAGGACCGGGCCGGCGGCGTAGACCGCGAGCGACACCCCCGGAACCGCCTGGACCTGGTCGAACAGCGGGGACATAGCGTCGTGGTCGGCGGCCATGAACCCGACGACGATGTCGATCACGAACTGCGCGGCCGCGCAGGCGATGCCCACCAGGCCGACCACGAGGCTGGTGGTGGCGATGCGGTTGCGGCCCAACATCCGCCACATTTCCCGAAATATCACGATGAACAGGGCAAGGGCGGCAAGAAAGGCGAGATGGCCGGCCGTCCAGGCCAACCCCGGCCCTCGGCTCCCGTCCAGACCGTCGACGATCCGGATCACGCCGTACGACAGGACGAGCAGCGGGGCGGCCACGAAGGCGGCGCGGGTGTTCATCAGGAGGTCTCCTCAAGGGGCGGGGCGATGCACTTATCCTGCGGTTTTCCGCTCCGGATGTGATCGCCGGGACGGGCGATCCCGCGCCTCGCTCTCAAGAGGGATGCCCCTCGCTCCCACGCCCCACAAGCCTGCCGAACGCGCTCACATGCCCGCCGACCGCCCCCGCACGCTGCCGACCGGGCCCTACAGGCATGCCGACAACACGAGTCGGCTTGACAAGCGATATTGTCGGTGCGATCGTCGGCCGCACACCGCGCCGGGCCGTGACAGGGAGACCGCCATGCCGCACGAGTTCGAGATCCGCCACGAGATCCAGCTGGACGCCGCCCCCGACGTCGTCTGGCAGGCCATCGCGGAGGGCCCGGGCATCGACTCGTGGTTCATGGGCCGTACCGAACTGGAACCGCGCGAAGGCGGCCGGGGCACGCAGACCTTCGGCGACGACGTCGCCACCGAGTCGGTGGTGACCGCCTGGGAGCCGGGCAGGCGCCTGGCCCACCGGGGCGTGGAGAACCCCGACGGCACGTTCATGGCCTTCGAGTACCTGCTGGAAGCCCGCGGCTCGGGCAGCACGGTGCTCCGCTTCGTCCACAGCGGCTTCCTCGGCGACGACTGGGAGTCGGAGTACGACGACCTGGAGCGCGGCGACCTCCAGTACCTGTACAAGCTGGCCGTCTACCTCAGGCACTTCCCCGGCAGGATCTCCACCCACAACCTGTTCCTGGCCGGCCCGTGCGCGTCGGAGGAGCGGTTCTGGGCCGCGCTCGGGGCCGCGCTCGGCGTCGCCGGCCGTCCGGTGGCCGGGGAGAAGGTGACGGTCGCGATCGAGGGGCGTTCGCCGGAGCGGGGCGTCGTGGAGTGGGTGACCGCTCCGGGCACGTTCGTGGCGGTCCGTACGGACGACGGCCTGTACATGTTCGTCCAGGGACGCGGCATGGCGGTGGTGGAGCACCACGCCTACGCCCCGGTGGACGGCGAGGCCCTGGAAGCCGCCTGGACCCACTGGCTCACCACCGTCTCCGCCTGACCGCCCGCCCTCAGGCGAAGAACTCCCGCAGCACCGGCGCCAGGGCCTCCGGCTTGACGATGTGGGTCTGCCCGTCGAGCGTGCGGTAGTCGGCCGCGGGCAGCGCCTTCGCCAGCGCGCCGACGGAGTTGCGCATCCACTGCGGGCTCTTCCCGCCGTCGGCGACGAGCGTCGGGACGGTCACCGACGCCCACGCGCCCTCCGGGTACGGCACGCCCCGCTGGTACGGGAAGACGAGCGCGGTGTCGTACGGCAGGGTGTGCGCCACGGCCTTGAGCGTGGCCCACGCGGGCATGAACCGCATCATCGCCACCACGATCGCCGGCAGGCCGACCCCTTCGCGCATGAACATCCTGACCGCCTCGGCCCGGCGGCCGGCGGCCACCAGCGCCTCCAGCCGTCGCGGGTAGTCGTCCTTGAGCGGGGGGCGGGTGCCGTCCACGACGAACGGGGGCTCGTACAGGGCCAGGCGCTCGACGGGCAGGCCGTGCTGGACCGCGGCCAGGGCGAGGGCGGCGCCGGAGGAGGTGCCGTACAGGCGGACCGGGCCGCCGGCCTCCTTGACGAGCGCGGCCAGGTCCTCGACCTCCCGTTCGAGGGCGTACGGCTGGGTGTCGCCGCTCTCGCCCCGTCCGCGCCGGTCGTAGGTGTAGACCGTGAAGTCGGGGGCGAGCGCCTCGGCCAGGCCGCCGTTGATGCTGGAGCCGCGGAAGCTGAGTGCGCCGTCCACGAGGATGACCGCCGGGCCCTGGCCTGCGCGTTCGTACGCGATGGGGGTGCCGTCCGCGGAGTTGATCATGCTGCTCATGGTGTTCCTCCGTTTCGTGGTGCCCACGCTAGCTACCGACAAATAAAATTGTCAAGAAATCTTTTGGGAGAAGACGTACTGATACGGGTACCTCTGCGCTCTTACCTGGTGGAGTCGTCCCGAGCGCGGGGGAACGCCGGGGCGGCTCCCACATCGCGTGCCGCGAAAAGGAGGGGACGGCACGTGCCGCAGACGGGGGCGGGCGGTCTGCCAGCCGCACGCCCCGGCCGCGGCACGTGCCGTGGGCACCGCCCCCTCGGCGTCGGCTACGTCGCCGGGACCGGGACCGTGACCGGCCCGCTCCCGGACGCCTGCGGCCTGCGGCCGAGCCGCCGTACCGGCCCGATCACCAGCAGCGCCGTCACCACGCCGACCGTCACCAGGGCCGAGCCCAGCATGAAGACGCGCGGCTCGACCAGCGCGGTGACCGGGCCGGCCAGCGCCTGCCCGACCGCCATGCCCGCGACCGACCCGGCCACCTGGTAGGCGTTGACCCGGTTCAGCACGTCCGGCGCGACCTGGGTCTGCACGGTCGTCGACCACATCACCGACCAGAACGCCATGGCGCACCCCCCGAGCAGGTGCCCGGCCATCAGCAGCGGCAGCGGCAGTCCGAGCGCGACCGACAGCGGCACGGCGACGTACCCGATCAGCGCCACCGCCCCCGCCGCCAGCGGCCTGCGCGGCTTCAGCCGGATCGCCACCAGCCCGCCCAGCACGGTCCCGAGACCGAGCGCCGCCATCACCCAGCCGTAGTCGGCCCCGATGACCTGGGACGACAGCGGCACGTACGGCCCCACCACCAGCACCCCCCAGAACACCCAGACCAGGATGACCGACCACATCCAGCTCCTGGCCTTGAACTCCTCCCAGCCCCTGCGCAGGTCGCTCAGCACGTCGGACGGCTCCGGCGTGGGCACGGCGACCCGCACCAGCAGCAGGCACACCGCGCTGACCAGGAACGTCGCGGCGTCCACGGTGTAGACGAAGACCGGCCCGGTGGCCACGACGAGGATCCCGGCCAGCGCCGGCCCGACGAGCTGGGTGACCGCCTCGGCGATCTTCAAGGTCGCGTTGGCCCGCTGCGCATCCGCGGCGACCAGCGGCACCATCCCGTTGACGCACGGTTCGAACACCCCGGCGGCCATGCCCGACAGGAACGCCATCGCCAGCAGCAGGGCGAACGGCGGGGCGCCGTCGAGGAAGGCGACGGCCACGACCGCCTGGGTGACCACCCTGACCACGTCCGCGCCGATCATCAGGCGCCGGGGCCCGATCCGGTCGGCGACGACCCCGCCGAACAACATGACCAGCACGGCCGACGCGGTCCAGAGCGCGAGCACGAAGCCGACGCCGGCGATCCCGTAAACTTTGCCGATCGCCAGCGCCGAGGCGACGGGCATCATCGCGTCGCCGAGCAGCGAGATCGTGCGGGCCCCGAAGTAGAGGGCGAAACTCCTCGTCCACATGAGCCCTAATTTTGGATTTTTCCAGATCAGAGCGCCGGTGTCCCAAATGACATCATTGGGTACATTTGCGCCATGCCCCTGGACTGCCCCGAGACGCCTCCGGCCCCCGTGAGCCCGCACCGCGTGGTCGCCCTGGTCGCCCCCAACCAGGAGCTCTATCCCGTCACCTCGGCCTCGGCCGTCTTCGGCTACCAGGGCCCCGACATCCCCCAGCACTACAGCTTCACCCTGTGCGCCGAGCGGCCGGGCTCGCTGCCCACCACCCTCGGCGTCCCCATGCAGGTGGACCGCGGTCTCGAAGCCATCGACGAGGCCGGCACCGTGATCGTCGCGGGCTGGACGCTGGTCCCCTCGCCGGCCGTGCTCGACGCGGTGTCCCGGGCCCACTCCCGCGGGGCGCGGATCGTCGCCGTCTGCGCGGGCATCTTCATCCCCGCCGCCCTGGGCCTGCTGGACGGCCGCCGCGCGTCCGTCCACTGGGAGCTGTCCGGGGAGCTGGCCGCCCGCCACCCGCGCGTCATCCCCGACGACACCGTCATCTACGTGGACCACGGCGACGTCGCCACCGCCGGAGCCTCGGCCGCCACCCTCGATCTGTGCCTGCACCAGGTGCTCCAGGATCACGGTGCGGCCCACGCCATGCGCATCGGCCGCCAGCTCGCCGCCGGGCCGCACCGCGAGGGCTGCCAGCGCCAGTACCCGCCGCTGCCCACCGCGGGACCCATGCCGGACTCCCTGGCCCCGCTGCTCGAATGGCTGCTCGGCCGCCTGCCCGACCACGTCACCGTCGAGGACATGGCCGCCTACTCAGGCGTCTCCGCGCGGACCCTGACCCGGCAGTTCGCCGACCAGCTCGGCGTGCCGCCCGCCCGCTGGCTGCTGGAACGCCGGCTGGCCGCCACCCGGGCGCTGCTGGAGGAGACGGACCTGCCGGTCGAGACGATCGCCACCCGCGTCGGGCTCTCCTCGGCCGTCAACCTCCGCCGCCGTTTCCACACCGCGCTGCGCACCACCCCGGCCGCCTACCGGCGCTCCTTCCGCTGACGGGCGGCGGCCGCCGTCAGGCCGCGTGCCACGGACGGGCGGGCTCGGTCTCCTTGGCGGCGTCCGCGACGCGCACCGCGTACGTCGGGCGCTCGGCGCCGGGCACCGGGCCGAGGTAGGAGTGGCCGGTCAGGTGGCACCACGCGGGCAGGTCGACGGGCGCGGCGGGGTCGCTGGCGATCAGGTGGATCACGGCCCCGGGACCGGCGCGCAGCACGTGCCCGCGCAGCTCGATGAGCAGTTGCACGCACATCTTGTCGCCGCCGTCGATCACCAGATCAGGTTCGGGCATGCGTATAGGAAACCACGCGTCGCCGTCGAGTAGGTTGAGGCCTGTCCTGGCCCCGTAAGGGGTCGGAGCAGGCGTCGGACGGTAACGGCCCGGACACAACGGGCGGATTATCCCAGTAAAAGGGTCATAATCCTGTTCAAGTGTTGGGGAAGGCGGTGATGAGATGACCGGGTTCACCGAGATCGCCGAAGAGGCCGGGCCGGCGGAGAGCCACGGGACCGGGCGCGGCTCCGCGGGCCGGGGCGTGCGGCTCGCGCGCGTCACGGCCGTCGTCCTGGCGGTGGCCTCGCCGGTCCTCACGGTCGCCGCGCTGCTCGTCTACGCCCGCCTGCCGGAGGCGTGGACGCCGCTGAGGACCGCCTCGCCCCAGACGGCCGCCGCCCTGACCTTCCCGGCCGTCGGCGCGTTCCTGATCTTCCATCGGCCGCGGCTGAACATGGCGTGGCTGATGGTCGCGGGCGGCATCGCCGCCGCCGTCAGCGACCTGTCCAGCGCGATGATGTTCCGGCTGGCCGCCGACGGCGACCTGGTCGCGGCCGGGCTCGTACGCTTCCCCGCGCAGGTCGGGTGGGCGGTGTGCGGCCTGGCGCTCACCATGCTGCTGCCGCTCTACTCGCCCGACGGGCGGCTGCCCTCGCCGCGCTGGCGGTGGGTGCTGCTGCTGGGCGCGTTCTCGCTCGGGCTCGACCTGGCCCGCTCGGTGTTCCGGCCCGACCCGCCCCCCGGCAGCTACCCCTATCCGGCCGTCATCCCCAACCCGCTGCAGATCCGCGCGCTCGGGCCGTACGTCGAGGCCGTCTCCATGGTGGCCTGGACCGGCATCTACGTCGCCATGGCGCTGACGGCGCTCTCCCTGGCGCTGCGGCTGCGCCGGGCCGACCCGGTGGGCAGGCGGCAGATCGGCTGGCCGCTGTTCGCGTTCGCGGGCTACGTCGTGTTCCTGATCATGGCCGCGTTCGTGCCGACGCTCCTGTGGCCGAGCATCGTGTGGGCGGCGCTCATCCCGGTCGCGGTCGCGTTCTCGGTGACCCGCTACCGGCTCTACGGCATCGACACGGTGATCAGCCGGGCCTTCGTCGCGGCCGGGCTGGTGGCCGTGGTGAGCGCGGTCTACTTCGGCGCGGGCGCGCTGTCCAGCCTCGTGGTCTCCGGCTACGACGAGATCGCGGGCATCGCCGCCGCGCTGTTCGCCGGCGCGTTCTTCCAGCCGCTGCGGCACGTGCTGCAACGCGCCGTCGACCGCCTCCTGTACGGCAGCGTCGGCGACCCCGCCGTGCTGGCCGAACGCCTGACCCAGGCCGTCCGGCGCGGCGACCCGGCCAAGGCGCTGACCTCCGTGGTCAGCGTGCTGCGCGACGGGCTCGCGGTCGAGGGCGTGGCCGTGGAGGTCGCCGACGGCGAGCCGCGTTACGTCGAGAGCGGCCGGGTGGGCGCGGAGCCCCGCCAGGTGCCGCTGGTGTGGCACGGCGAGCGCGTCGGCCGCCTGTTCGTCGGGCCGCCCGGCCCGCGCCGCTTCCCCGCCGCCCACAACGAGCGCGTGCTCACCACGCTCACGCCGTACGCCGCCGACGTGGCGCACGCCGTGCGCATGGCCGCCGACCTGCAGCGTTCCAGGGAACGCATCCTGACGGCCAGGGAGGAGGAGCGCCGCCGCCTGCGCCGCGACCTGCACGACGGGCTCGGCCAGACCCTCTCGGCCATGGCCATGACCATCAACATGGCCAGGATGAGCCTGAAGAAGTCCCCCGACGCCGCCGACGAGCTGCTGCGCGAGCTGCACACCGGCATGGGCGCGGTCACCGACGACATCCGCGAGCTGGTGTACGGCCTGCGCCCGCCCGCGCTCGACGACCTCGGCCTGGCCAGAGCCGTCCGCGAGCTGGCCGGCCAGTCCTCCCCGGACACCGAGATCGAGGTGGAGGTCGAGGGCAGCCTGACCGACCTGCCCGCCGCCGTCGAGGTGGCCGTCTACCGGATCGTCCAGGAGGCGCTGACCAACATCCGGCGGCACGCCAGGGCCTCCCGCGCCCGCATCGTGCTCCAGCGGGACTCCGTGCTGCGCGTGCTGGTCGCCGACGACGGCCGCGGGCTGCCCGCCGCGTACAGCGCGGGGGTGGGCCTCGGCTCGATGCGGGAACGGGCGGCCGAGCTCGGCGGCATCTGCGTCGTCAACAGCGGGCCGGGCGCCGGGACGCGGGTCGAGGTCATGCTGCCCCTGGGGTCGGCCGCGAAGGAGCCGGTCAGGCCGCCGCGCGCGGGCCGCTGAACGCCGCTGAACGCCGCTGAGCGCCGCGCCAGGGCGAGCCGGGCCGGGCAAAATTAACCGAGAGTAGTTTTGATCTCACCCTTGGTGTGGAACATGGTGAAGTATCACCTCATTCCTCACGGAGGACGTGCCTTGCCCCAGCACACACCCCGCCTGGTGATGTACTACCGGACCCACTGCGACGGCGGCCTCTACGTCTCCCCGCTGCCCCTGATCGAACGGCGTACCGGCCTCACCCACCTCGTCGTCGCCACCGTGGAGGTCGGCGCGGACGGCGACGTCCGCCTCAACGGCGCCCCGCCCGACTGCCCCGACCTGGCCCAGATGTGGGACGACGTGCAGGTCACCCAGGTGTACGGCGCCCGCGCCCTGGCCATGATCGACGGCCTGGACCGCCTCGACCACGACTTCGGCGCCTGCTACCCGCCGCTGCGCCGCCTGCTCGCCCGCCGCCGCCTCGACGGCGTGGACCTGCGCCTGACCGCGCCCATGTCGCCGCCCGGCCTCGCACGCCTGATCGACCGGCTGCGCGCCGACTTCGGCCCGGCCTTCCTGATCGCGCTCACCCCGTCCGCCGCAGTGGACCACGACCAGGTCTTCCGCGACCGGGGCGCCGACCTCGCCTGGCTCAACCTGCCGATGTACGGCGGCTCGCGCAGCCTGGCCGACCCGTGCGACTACGACGCCGTGCTCGCCGGGGGAGTGGTGCCGGCGGGCCAGCTGGTGGCCGGGGCGGTCACCACCCCCGACAACGGGGGCGGCGGCTACGTCGAGATCGACCGCCTGGCCGCCACCGTCGCCGAGCTGCTGCACCGGCATCCCGGGATGGGCGGGGTGAGCGGCTGGGAGTACTACAACGCCCTGCCCGGCGGCACGGACGCCCCCTGGCAGTGGGCCGAACGCGTCGGCGCCGCCCTCAAACTGACCCGCAGGCCCTGACCTTCCGAGCCCCTTGGAGGGCCCGGTCAGCGTCGCCGGCGCTTCTGGGTGCCCGCCGTCTTGCCCGGCTTGCGGGGCTTCCTGGGCAGACGCCCGCGCTCGCCCGGCGGCCGTACGTGCACCCCGCGCCACCGCTGCAACGCCACGCGCGCGGCCGAGGCCACCCGGGGCGCCGGATGGTGCTCGATGAGGAAGCGCAACATCGGCGTCGTGTAGGGGTGGTCGCTGCACGTCATCATGCCGAGCATGCTGAGCACGTCGTCGACGTCGAGGTTGCCGGAGAGCTGGAGTATCGACTCGGCCGGGCCGCCGATCTCCATCGCGGCCACGGTCATGTCGGCGTACACCCACGCCACGTCGACGGGCGCGGGCGGCACGTCGTGGTCCTCCTTCTCCCGGGCCCTGATGAGCGCCCCCAGCCGGGGCACCTCGCGCAACGCGGCGGCGATCTCCTGACCGGGCCGGCCGAGGTCCTCCAGCAACACGGTCAGGCCGACGGCCCGGCTCAGCGGGCTGACGTCGAGCAGGACGTCGGCGATCTCCTCGGCGGCCCGCGCCGGATCCCGCCCGCCCAGCCAGACGCGCACCTCCTCGGCGCGTTCGTCGTCGTCGTAGGTGCGCAGGGCCCGCAGCAGCGTGGGGGCGTCGGCGCCGGCCGTGCCGCCGTGGACCGGGATGTCCTGGCCGATGAGGGTCTTGAAGAGGTCGAGCGCGCTCCAGGTGCCGAGCGGGGTCAGCGACACCGACGAGCCCTCGCGCCGGATCAGCCGCAACCAGGCCAGCTCGTCGGCCGCCTCGTCGGTCAGCTCGGGGATCTCCGCCACCGGCAGGGCGTCGCGGTGGCTGAGCAGCATCAGCAGGGTGCTCGTGCCCGCGTCGAGCGCCGCGGCGTCGGCCTCGGGGGAGAACAGCGAGTAGAGGATGTCGCCCCACGTGTCCAGCACGTCGTCGGCCGGCCCCGACGTCAGGGTCTCGACCGCCGGGCCGGTCGTGGCGGTCCCGTCGCGCACGTCGATGAGCCGGCTGTCCTCGGCCACGCCCCAGAGCCGCCCCTGCCCGGGCCGCGCCGCCCCCTGTTCACCGGCGGCGGAGGCGAGGCGGAGCAGGTCGTGGACGACCGGCGTCGCCCGGACCACGGCCGCGAGGTCGTCGGCCGGGAGGAGGCGCACCGGCGGCTGGAGGGTCACGGGCGGCAGCAGGTCCGCTTGATGGAGGAAAGGGTCCACGGTGGGTAAGGTTACTGTCTCATTGCGTGACGATGCCCGCTCTTTGCCTTCACGGGCGGCCGGAAAACCCCTCGGATTCTGTCGGTGGCCGGTGATACAAACGGGTCCGATGTCCGCCCGCCCTCGGCCAAGGGGTTTCACCGTGACCAGCGGCAGTTCGGAGTTCTCCGTCGAAGGCCCGCGCTACGACCGGCGTGGGCCGGTCCGCTGGCTCTGGTCCCACGTGCGCCGCCATCCGCTCCCCCTGACGGGCTTCCTCGGCGGCTCGCTGGTGATGGTGGTGCTCAACGCGCTGGTCCCCCAGCTCACCGGCTCGGCCTTCGACGCGGTGCTGAGCGGCAGGGGCACGTCCGCCGCCGCGCTCGGCCTGGTCGCCCTGGCGCTGCTGGCGGTGGTGTCGGCCCGCGGCCTGTTCGACCTCGTCGCCCGGCTGAGCAGCGAGATGCTGGCCAAGCGGCTCGAACGCGACGCCCGCGACGAGCTCTACGCCGGCCTGCTCGGCAAGAGCCAGACCTTCCACAACCGGCAGCGGGTGGGCGACCTGATGGCGCGCGCGGCCAACGACATCCGCCAGCTGTCCATCATGATCAGTCCGGGCGTCGACCTGATCGTCGACTCCGGGCTCACCGGCCTGGTGCCCCTGGTGTTCATCGCCGCGATCGACCCGCGGCTGCTGCTGGTGCCCGTGGTGTTCGGGGTGCTGTTCGGGTTCGCGCTGCGCCACTACATGGGGCAGCTCAACCCGGTGGCCACCCGCATGCGCGACGAGTTCGGCGACCTCAACGCCGGGCTGAGCCAGGCGGTGCGCGGCATCGAGGTCATCAAGGTGACCGCGCAGGAGGAGCAGGAGCGGCTGCGCTTCCGCGCCAACGCCCGGCGCTACCGCGACTCGTTCGTGCGCAACGGCCTCGTCCAGGCCCGCTACCTGCCCACGTTGCTGTTCGCGTGCGCCATGGCGGGGGCGTTGTGGCACGCGCTCCACCTCCACGCCGCCGGCGCGATCACGATCGGCGACCTGGTGGCCTTCATGGGGCTGATGGGCATGCTGGGCTTCCCGACCCAGATCTCGATCTTCACGTTCTCGCTGGTGCAGATCGGCATCGTGTCCTCCCGCCGGATCCTCGACATCGTCAACGCCGAGACCGAGCTGGAGCAGCCGGTCGCCGGCCACGTCGCGCCCATCGGGGGCGAGATCGTCTTCGACGACGTCACGTTCGGCTACGGCGAGGGCGAGCCCGTCCTGCGGGGGGTGACGTTCACCGTCCGGCCGGGGGAGACGGTGGCGATCGTCGGCGAGACCGGGGCGGGCAAGAGCTCGCTGACGAAGCTGGTGCCCCGCATCTACGACGTCACCTCGGGCCGGATCCTGGTCGACGGCGTCGACGTCCGCGAGTGGGACCTCGACTCGCTGCGCTCCCAGATCTCCACCATCGAGCAGGACGTCGTGCTGTTCTCGCGGTCCGTGGCCGAGAACATCGCCTTCGGCCTCGGCCAGCGGGCCGACCGCGCCGCCGTGGTCAAAGCGGCGGAAGACGCGCAGGCGGCCGAGTTCGTGGCCGAGCTCGACGACGGCTACGACACCGTCATCGGCGAACGCGGCCTCACGCTGTCCGGCGGCCAGCGCCAGCGGCTGGCCATCGCGCGGGCGCTGCTGACCGACCCGGCCATCCTGATCCTCGACGACTCCACCAGCGCCATCGACTCCGCCACCGAAGACCGCATCCAGCAGGCCATCGAGCGCATCCAGGAAGGGCGCACGACGCTGCTGATCACCCACCGGCTCTCCCAGATCCGCTGGGCCGACAAGGTCCTGCTGCTGCGGCGCGGCGAGGTGGCCGCCTTCGGCACCCACGACGAGCTGATCGCCGGCAGCCCCCTCTACCGCCGCATCTTCTCCCACTACGACGAGGTCACGGCCGATCAGGGCGCGCTCGACGAGCAGGAAAGGGTCCACTGATGGGCTTCATCATGGACGGCCTCGACGCCGAGGACTACGACCGCACCTACTCCGACCGTGACCTGACGCGCCGGATCCTCGCCTACTTCCGCCCCAAGCTGGGCGCGATGTTCCTGGTGGCGGCCATGATCGTGCTGGTGTCGGCGGCGCAGGCGGCCCTGCCGCTGCTGGCCAGCCAGGGCGTCGACGCCATCCAGGACGGCACGATCGCCGATGTGGGCCCGCTGCTGGCCGCCGGCATCCTGCTCGCCGGCGCGCTGAGCTGGGCCTTCAACTTCGTCCGCCAGTGGTACAGCGCGCGGGTGACCGGCGACGTCGTGCTGCGCCTGCGCGAAGACGCCTTCGACGCCGTGCTCGAACGCGACCTGTCGTTCTACGACGAGACCCCGTCAGGCCGCATCGTCAGCCGCGTCACCTCCGACACCGACGACTTCGCCACGGTCTCCACCCTGACGATGGACCTGATCAGCCAGGTGCTGATGGTGGGGTTCGTCACCGTCCTGCTGTTCCTGCGCAGCGTCGAGCTGGCGCTGCTGACCCTGCTGGTGGCGCCGGTCGTGATGGGCATGGCGCTGCTGTTCCGGCGGCTGGCCCGGTCCAGCACGCGGCGGGCCCAGCGGTCGCTGAGCCGGGTCAACGCCAACCTCCAGGAGACCATGGGCGGCATCGCCGTGGCCAAGAACTTCCGTCAAGAGCAGCAGGTCTACGACGAGTTCCGGCCGGTCAACGAGCAGAGCTACCGGGTGACGCTGCGCCAGGGCTTCGTCTTCTCGGCCATCTTCCCCCTGCTGTTCCTCGTGGCGGGGCTCGCGACGGTCGCGCTGGTCCAGCTCGGCGGCACCGCGGTGCTGGGCGGCGGCCTGTCGGCGGGCGACTGGTACCTGTTCCTGCAGGGCGTGTCGCTGTTCTGGATGCCGCTGACCTCCATCGCCGCCTTCTGGTCGCAGTTCCAGCAGGGCCTGTCGGCCTCCGAGCGGGTCTTCGCGCTGATCGACGCCCCGCCCCGGGTGGTGCAGACCGGCTCGGCCGACCCGGGCAGGCTGGCCGGGCGCATCGAGTTCGACGACGTCACCTTCGGCTACGACGCGGCCCACCCCGTGCTCCGCCGCTTCGACCTGGTCGTCGAGGCGGGCGAGACGGTCGCGCTGGTCGGCCACACCGGCGCCGGCAAGTCCACTCTGGGCAAGCTGATCACCCGCTTCTACGAGTTCCAGGAAGGCCGCCTGCTGATCGACGGCCACGACATCCGCTCGCTCGACCTCGGCGCGTACCGGCGGCAGATCGGCGCGGTGCCGCAGGCGCCGTTCCTGTTCAGCGGCACGGTCGCCGACAACATCCGCTATCCGCGTCCCGACGCGGGCGACGACGAGGTGCTGGCCGCGGCGGCCGCGGTCGGCGGCGGCGACTGGATCGAGGCCCTGCCCCACGGCCTGGCCACCGACGTGGGCGAGCACGGGCGGGCCCTGTCGATGGGCCAGCGGCAGCTCGTCGCGCTGGCCCGCCTGCTCATCCAGGACCCGGCGATCGTCGTCCTCGACGAGGCCACCGCGAGCGTCGACCCGCTGACCGAGGCCCAGATCCAGGAGGGGCTCGACGTGGTGCTGGCCGGCCGCACCTCGATCGTCATCGCCCACCGGCTGTCCACGATCGAGCACGTCGACCGCATCATCGTGCTCGACCACGGCCGGATCGTGGAGGAGGGCGACCACGCCTCGCTGCTGGCCCGCGGCGGCCGCTACTGCCAGGTCTACAACACCTACTTCCGCCACCAGTCGCCCGACTACCGGCCCGACAGCGGGTTCGTCGCCGTCGGCGAGACCTGACGGGCTCACATGACGAGCCGCTGCTGCCTGCTGCTGCGCCACTCCACCATCAGCACGGTCGCGTCGTCCTGGAGCCGTCCGTGCTGGTGCTCCAGGATGGCCTGCACCAGCCGGCGCAGCGTCTCAGGCGCCGACAGGCCGTCGGCCTCGTGCCGGAGGATGAAGTCGATGAAGCGCTCCAGGCCGAACAGCTCGCCGTCCGGGTTCTGCGCCTCGATGATCCCGTCGGTGTAGAACAGCAGCCGGTCGCCGGGCTGGAGCTGGTAGCGCAGCTCCCCGGTGTACGGCCGCAGCAGGAAGCCCATCGGCGGGTCGGGCTCGCTGGACAACGTGGCCACCTGCTGGCCCTCGCGGATCACCAGCGGCGGATGGTGCCCCCGGTTCACCCAGGTCAGCCAGCCGGTGCGCAGGTCGAGGCAGGCCAGGATGCCAGTGGCGAAGCGGCCGGTGAACTGCTCGGCGATGGCTGCGTCGATCGCCTGGCCCGTGTTGACGAGATCGGCGCCCTGCCGCCGGTTGTTCCGGCTGGCCCCGACGGCGATGGTCGCGGTCAGCCCGGCGGAGGTGTCGTGGCCCATCGAGTCGAAGATCGACACGTGCAGCGCCTCGCCGTCGATGGCGTAGTCGAAGGCGTCCCCGCCCACCTCGTACGCCGGTTCGAGCACGGCGCTGACCACCACGTCGTCGTTGGCGAACGTCCCCGGCGGCAGCAGCGGCACCAGCACCTCGGCCGACAGCGTCATCGGCCGGGCGCGGATCAACCGCGAGTAGGAGTCGCTGTGCGGCCGCTTGCTGATCACCAGCAGCGCGACCAGCGACGCGAGCTGCTGGGCCCGCCACTCGGCGACCTCGTCGTCCAGCGGCACCGTCACCGCGAGCACGCCGATCCGCTCGGTGCCGTCGAGGAGCGGCAGCCACAACCGCCTGGCCGTGCCGTCGGGCCCGGCCGGCACGTGCACGACCTCGGCGTTGCGGAAGGCGATCCCGGCGAGCGTGCCGTCGATCCGCAGGGCCGTCAGCGGTTCGCCGGACGCGTCCCGCTGCTCCGAGAGCGGGATGAGCTCCAGCTGCTGCAGGTCGGTGACGTAGATCGCGGTCTCGGAGAAGCCCACCAGCGCGGCGTGCCCGGCGACCACGTGCGGCAGGTCCTCCATAGCGGTCAGATGGTTGGCGGACAGCATGCCGCCCAGCATCAGCTCGCCGCCACTCCGCCGCATCGGCACACCCTTCCTGAGGTCTGCCCGGGGACCTACCCATTCGAGGGGCGGTTCCTGCCCCGTCGACCGCCGCCGACACCTCCGTACGGACCGGGACGGCCTCACCCGGCGGCAGGCGGCCCTTCCGCGCGCTCCGCCGCCGGCGCCCGCCACCGCGCCGCGTCCTGGTACGCCTTCGTCACCGCGAGGATCATGGCCGCCTGCGCGCCGGCCAGCGACAACCAGAGCATGCCCCCGCCTACGAAGAGGGCGAACGCCAGCAGCGCGGCGACCGTGAAGACCCATCCGCCGACCGATCCAGGAATCTTCAAAACCGGCTCTCCCATAGGTACCAGGGGCCTTCGAGGTGGGTGTAACCCGTGTGGGACTCCTCCGGCGGCGTGCCTCCGGGGCTCCACGCGAAGCCGTACCGGTCGATGAAGCCGGTGTCGCTCACCAGGAACCGCGCGCCGCCCGACACCCGTTCGATCGACGTCAGCGGGAAGAGGCCCACCCACTGGTCTTCGCGCCTGACGGTCCCGGTGTCCGCGGCGACCGTCCGGGCGAACTGCTCCAGCTCCGACTCCGACAGCGCGAACCGGGCCTCGAACGGCACCCTGGCGAACACCAGCGCGGTCACGATCACGCCCATCACCGGCGCGGCCGTCCAGCGGACCCAGTGGCGGCGCAGCCCGGGACGTCCGTCGGAGCGCAGCAGCCCCACCGCGAACCGGGCGACCCAGACGACCGCGATGCCGACGAAGAGCGCGAGCCCCGCCAGCAGGAGTGTGAACGAACCTCCGCCCGGCACGCTCGTGTAGTCGAGCACGATCAGCCCTGCCACGGCGACCAGCGGAAGCAGCACCTTGCCTGGCGGGCCGACCAGGGCCCGGGTGAGCGCCGGTAAGGGAGGCCGCTCGACGGCGTTTTCCGACATGCCCGAGCGTACCGCGATCATGTGACCCCGGCCCAGCGGGCGGGAGGGACCGGCTACAGCAGCCGGGAACGGTCCAACGCCGCCCTCTTCCGCACCTCGGCCAGGAAGACCTCCGTGTGGCGGTGGTGGCGGCGCGGACGGCCGGGCTCCCGGCCGGGCGGGGTGTCGGCGTGCTGGGAGAAGGTCAGCCAGCAGCTGCGGATGCCGTAGAGGAGGTTCTCCAGCAGGTCGAGGGCCGGGCGGGCGGGGTTGAGCGGGGTGATGGGCAGGTAGACCGTGCTGGGGCCGAGGCCGAGCTCGGGATGGTCGGTGCGGGCCTGGGCGATCAGCTCCTCGGCCACACCGATGCGGTGCTTGGCCTCGGTGACGCCGTAGAGGTGGCCCTCGGCGACGTGCAGCGCGTTGCGGATCATCGGCATGACCGCGGCCCTGGGCGAGCCGCCGCCGCTCATCGCGGAGATCACCTCGGTGAGGCTCTCCTGGGCGGGGGCCTTGATGTTGTCGACCTCGGAGATGGTCTGCATCGGATGCAGGCCGGTGTGCCGGGCGCTGATGGTGGCGGCGGCGTAGAGCCAGTGGGCCGCCGCGATCGCGGCCGCGGTGGGGTCGATCTTGGTGAACAGCGCCTCCGTGCCGAACGGATGCTGGTGCAGCAGGCTGTCGGCCTGGGCGACCTGGAGGGGCGAGGCGTCCTCGCGGCTGAGCATGACGGCCTGCTGGGCGCGCGCGGTCAGGTCGCCGAGCTCGGCGTTCTCGATGGCGGCCAGCTCGGCGGTGACGTCGGTGGCCACGCTGCCGGCCAGCGGCGCGTGGTTGATCGTGTGCAGCGTACGGCCGACGCGGTGGGCGACCTCCTCCACCCGCGTGGAGTAGAGGGTCAGCGCGCCGTTGGCCGGCCGGACGGGCGCCAGCAGGGCCGGGATGACCGAGGCGAACGCGTCGCGCTCGGCCTGCCGCTGCCAGCCGACGCTGTTGGGGCCGTGCTGGTCGGCGGCGCTGGACGGGTGGGTGTAGCAGCGCCAGCAGGCATAGGACAGCTCCGTGAGGCTGGTGGCCAGGCGGAGCACGTCGGGGCTCGAAGGCACCTGTTCCGCCACGGTGGTGGCGATGTCGCCGATCCCCGTACCCCAGGTGGCGATGAGCGCGTGGCGTGAGTGGTCGACGGCGAACCGGGTCACGGAGGCTCCTTACAACGGGGGGTGGGGGAGCGTGATGACATGCTCAGGATGCTTGATCCGGCGTGGTCGCGGAGGGGAATTCGCATGGTTGCCGGTCCCTGATCTGCGGATTTGCCGTGATATGCGCCAGAAGATTTTTCCAGCGGACGGGCCGGTTCCCACACCCCTGACACGGGCCGGTACGGGCCCGTGGCCGGGGCGGGCGGGCCGGTGCCGCGGGCCGGTGCCGCGGGCCCATGTCGCGGGCCGGTACGCGCCCGTCGCGGCGGGCCGCCGTCTCCGCCCTCGTTCCTCCGGCCTGGCCCTGTTTCGGTCCGTCGCTTTCGGCGGCCAATATCCGCTGGCAGAAAAGAAACTTGGGCGCCGGTGTAATGGAACCTCACCCGGCGAAAACAAGATCATCCCCACGCGGGCGGCCGATGTGCCACCGTTTTCGTCATCCCCGGGGCGCCCGCCCGCTCGTCCGGCGCAGGCCCCTGTCCGGCTGCGCGAAGGCAGGAATGTGTGGACCTAGAGACACGGATACTCAAGTTGCTGTTGCGCCTGCGGAAGCACAAGGCGGGCAGGCCCGCCGGCGACCTCACGGCGACCACGGCCGGCATCACCCGGATGCAGGCCGACATCGCCGACATCCGGACGGAGATGCGACAGGACTTCGCCGCGCTCGGCGACGAGCTGGCTGCCCTGCGCCGCCACATGAACGACCACTTCACGTCCAGCAGGCCGCGCTGCTGCAAGGACCCGGAGCCCGGCTGCCCGCAGGGGACGCAGGCGTACGGCCCGGACCCGATCAACAACTGACCTGCCAGGCCAAGGCTCGGCCCGAGGCCGCCACCCGGCGCCGGGCCGGGCCCTCCGCGGCCCCGCACCCGTTGCTTGCCGGCGGTCGTGTCGGGTATACACGGGTTGCCACCATGTGCTTACAGCAAGTGGGACCCGGCCGCCCTCCACCACTGGGCCGGTTCCCTACCGACTACCGGCAAAGGTAGGAGTAAGTGGATGTAGAGGCGGAGATCCTGGACATCAGGCTTCGGGTCCAGGCGCTGGAGGCGACACTGTGCGCCGAGGCCGACTGCTCCGAGGCGGTGCTCGGCATCGCCGAGATGCGGGCCGACCTCGCCGAGACCCGGAGCCAGTCGGGCCAGGACGTCACGGCCCTGACCGACGAGCTGCTCGGCCTGCGCGGGCAGACCGACGAGCACTTCCAGGCGATCCGGTCGAAGATCCGCCGGCGGCTCGACCTGCTGCGCTGCGAGACTCTCGATCTGGCCATCCGGCTCGACCACCTGCTGGAGAAGGGCGACTCCTAGCGGGCGCGCCCCGCCGCGGGTCAGGTGGCGGCGTGGGCCTGGCGGGTCCAGGCGGACAGCAGGCGGAGAGCGGTCTGGGAGGGGGAGCCCTCCTCGGTCGTGTGGGCGATCAACGCCTGGTCGGGGTCGTCGGGCAGGCGGAGGGTCTCGAAGCCGAGGTCGAGCCGGCCGACCACCGGGTGCAGGTAGACGTAGCGTCCGTGGGTCTTGTCCTTGAGCCGGTGCTCGGCCCAGAGCTCGCGGAACTCCGGGCTGGCCGCCGACAGCTCCTCGACCAGCTCCGACGTCCGGGTGTCCGCAGGATGGCGGCCGGCGTCGAGGCGCAGGTAGGCGGCCACGTCGGCGGCCTTGGCGGGCCAGTCGGCGTACAGGTCGCGCATGCCCTCGTCGAGGAACACCAGGCGGGCCAGGTTGCGCTGCCGGGGCGGCAGCGCGCCGAAGTCGGTGATCAGCGCCGCCGCGAGGTGGTTCCAGGCCAGGACGTCGGTGTTGCGTCCGACGACGTAGGCCGGCACGTCGGCCGACGCGTCCAGCAGGCGCTGGAGGCCGGGCCGGACGCGTTGCAGCGGCGGCGCGGCCTGCGCGCGGTCGCCGTCGTTCCAGGGGCGGGCCAGGCGGTGCAGGTGCGCGCGCTCGACGTCGTCCAGGCGCAGGGCGCGGGCGACGGCGTCCAGGACCGCTTCGGAGAAGTGCAGGGTACGGCCCTGCTCCAGCCGGACGTAGTGGTCCACGCTCACCCCGGCGAGCTGGGCCAGCTCCTCCCTGCGCAGGCCGGGCACGCGTCTGCGGCTGCCGTACTCGGGCAGGCCGAGCTCCTCGGGACGCAGCCGGGCGCGGCGGGATCGGAGGAATTCGCCCAGTTCTGCGCGTCTGTCCAGTGCCATGGGACCAGTATCGCCGTCCGGCGCCGTCGCGAGCCTGGTCATGCCGTGCCTAGGCAGCGGCGGGCACTGGGTGGGCCGCGGGCGGCGCGCCAGAGTGAGCTGCACCGGACGTCCACAAGGGATGCCCGGTCACCCACAGGGAGCAACGCGACATGAGCACCACCCACCTGCCCACCCGGCCTCTGGGCACCACCGGCATGGACGTCACCCGCCTCGGCTTCGGCTCCTGGGCGGTGTCGGGGGCCGGCTGGAAGTTCGGCTGGGGCACGACCGACGACGCCGAGTCGATCGCCGCGATCCGGCACGCCGTCGCCGGCGGCGTCAACTGGATCGACACCGCGGCCGTGTACGGGCTCGGCCACTCCGAGGAGCTGGTCGGCAAGGCCATCGCCGACCTGCCCGAGGCCGACCGCCCGTACGTCTTCACCAAGGTGGGCCTGGTCTGGGACCCCGACGACCCGCAGGCCGCCCCGCGCCGGATCATGAAGCCGGCCAGCGTCCGGCGCGAGCTGGAGGACTCGCTGCGCCGCCTGAACGTCGAGCGCGTCGACCTGTACCAGGTGCACTACCCCGACACCGGCGAGTCGCTGGAGTACGCCGGCGGCGGCTTCGGCGCGGTGTCGCCCAACGCCACGCCGCTGGAGGAGTACTGGCAGGTCATGGCCGACCTGAAGGCCGAGGGCAAGGTCCGCGCGATCGGCCTGTCCAACCACTCGCCGCAGGAGCTGGCGGCCGCGGAGCGCATCGCGCACGTGGACGTCATCCAGCCGCCGTTCTCGGCGATCAACCGGTCGGCGGCGGCCGAGATCGCGTGGGCGCACGCCCACGGCACGGGCGTGATCGCGTACTCGCCGCTGCAGTCGGGCCTGCTCACCGGGACGTTCTCGGCCGAGCGCGTCGCGAGCCTGCCCGACGGCGACTGGCGCACCGCCCACCACGACTTCACCACGGGGCTCGCGGCCAACCTGCGGCTGGCGGAGGCGCTGCGTCCGGTCGCCGCCCGGCACGGCGTCGGCGTCGCCGAGGTGGCCATCGCGTGGGTCCTGGCCTGGCCGGGCGTCACCGGCGCCATCGTCGGCGCCCGCCGGCCCGAGCAGGTGGACGGCTGGATCGGCGCCGGCGCGGTGGACCTGACGCCGGCCGACCTGGCGGAGATCGCCGCCGCGATCACCGCCTCCGGCGCCGGCGCCGGTCCCGCCCGGCCCCTCGCGTGAGGAC
Source organism: Nonomuraea sp. NPDC004702 (assembly GCF_053601695.1). Lineage (NCBI taxonomy): Bacteria > Bacillati > Actinomycetota > Actinomycetes > Streptosporangiales > Streptosporangiaceae > Nonomuraea > Nonomuraea sp. NPDC004702. The sequence continues at coordinate 34,451 of NZ_JBSGCE010000056.1, read as the reverse complement.
GGCGCCGGAGATGTCCCTCATCGTGCTGGCCCAGTACGTGGCCGCGGCCGGCCAGGAGGACCGGCTGCGGACCGCGCTCGAAGCGATGATCGAACCGTCCCTGGACGAGCCCGGGTGCCTGGCCTACCGCGCCTACGGCGACCCGAACCATCCGGCGAGCATGGTGGTGATCGAGGAGTGGGCCGGCGCCGGGGCGCGGGCGCGGCACCTGACCACTCCGCATCACCGCCATGCGGCGCAGGTGCTGGCCCTCGTCCTGGCCGAGCCGATGGTCGTGCGCACGCTCGTGACCGCCTAGCTCTACCCGAGTGTCCGCAGGAGGCCGATGCGGGGGACCGGTCGGCGAACGGGTGAGGAATCGGTCCTGCCATATGGATTGCGGCCCGACCCCGTCGCGTCCGGAGATGTCGGCCATTTGTGTGTCCTTCTTTATGGCAGTTTTCGGTGCGATTGCTGAGTATGAGGGGCATGGAGCGCGTGCCGCAGGAGGACGGTGCGGCCGGGGCTCGGGAAGCCGGCCGGGCCAGGACCGGGAAGGTTCGGCGGGTCGCCGCCGGGGGCGGGGTGCTGGTCGTCGTGGCGGTGCTGGCGTACTGGCTGGGCGGCGGCGGCAGCGGCGGGACGGCCGCAGGAGGGCCGGCCGCCACGCCGACGCCCACGGCGACGCTCACGGTGCCGGACGTCTTCCGCAGGGTCGGGCCGTCGGTCGTGGTCATCCAGGCGGGCAAGTCGCTCGGCACGGGCGTGATCGCGGCCGAGGACGGGACGATCCTGACGGCCCATCACGTGATCAAAGCCACGAAGGACATCAACCTCACGTTCGCCGACGGGACCAGGGCGAAGGCCGTCGTCGCCGCCGCGAATCCCCAAAGGGACGTCGCCGTGCTCAAGCCGGTGAAGCTGCCGGAGATCGTCGTGCCCGCGACGCTCGGCGGCGACGTGGCCGTGGGGGCGCCGGTCGTGGCGATCGGCAATCCGCTGGGCCTGACCTACAGCGTCTCCACCGGGGTGGTGTCGGGCCTCGACCGGACCACCGGCCGGACCGGCAAGGACGCCGGCCTGAAGGGGCTGATCCAGTTCGACGCCTCCGTCAACCCGGGCAGCTCCGGCGGCCCCCTGCTGGACGCCCGCGGGCTGGTCGTCGGGATCGTCGTCTCGATCGCCGACCCCGGGGGCGACGACGCGTTCGCCGGCATCGCGTTCGCGGTGCCGATCGGCGCGGCCCTGGGCGGCGACGACGGCGACGGCCCACCAGGCGACGGACCCCAGCTCTGACCGCCACCGCCCATAGCGCCCACAGAAGGGACATCATGCCCCCGGCCCAGGCTCATCCGCTCGAACAGGTCCTCTTCGAGGTCAAACGCACCATCGTCGGGCAGGACGTCCTGCTCGAACGCATGGCCGTCGCGCTGATCGCCGACGGTCACCTGCTGGTGGAAGGCGTGCCGGGCCTGGCCAAGACGCTGGCCGTCCGGTCGCTGGCCGCGGCGATCACCGGCGGGTTCCAGCGCGTGCAGTTCACCCCCGACCTGGTCCCCGCCGACCTCGTCGGCACGCGGGTCTACCACCAGCACTCCGGCGAGTTCCGGACGGAGCTCGGCCCGGTGTTCACGAACCTGCTGCTCGCCGACGAGATCAACCGCGCCCCCGCCAAGGTGCAGAGCGCCCTGCTGGAGGTGATGCAGGAGCACCAGGTGACGATCGGCCGCGAGACGTTCCAGGTGCCGGAGCCGTTCCTGGTGATGGCGACGGAGAACCCGATCGAGTCGGAGGGCACGTACCCGCTGCCCGAGGCGCAGGTGGACCGGTTCATGATGAAGGTGGTCGTCGGCTATCCCGCCCAGAACGAGGAGCAGGCGATCGTCGAACGCGCGCTGCGTCCGCCGGACCCGCCGCAACCGACGGTCACGACCGCCGAGCTGATGGAGATGCGGGCCCGCGCCCGGCAGGTGTACGTCGATCCGTCGATCGTCGACTACGCCGTACGCGTGGTCGCCGTGACCCGTTCGCCGGGCACGGCCGGGCTGGGGGAGCTGGAGCGGTACGTCACGTACGGGGCCAGCCCGCGGGCGTCCATCGCGCTCGTCACGGGCGCCCGCGCGCTGGCGTTCCTGCGCGGCCGCGACTACGTCCTGCCGGACGACCTGTCCGAACTCGCGCTCGACGTGCTGCGCCACCGGCTCGTCCTGTCCTACGAGGCCCTGGCGGACGACGTCGACGCCGACACGATCGTCAGCAGGGTGCTCGGGGCCGTCCGGACGCCCGACGTCGTCCTGCGGAACCGCTGAGCCGTCATGGCCACCGTCCCCGAGAAACTCCTGCTCCGCCTGGAGTGGAAGGTCGTCCGCAGGCTGGACGGCCGCCTCCAGGGCGCCCACCGCACCGCGCACCGCGGCTCCGGCGTCGACTTCACCGGCCTGCGCCGCTACGCCGACGGCGACGACGCCCGGCACATCGACTGGAACGTCACCGCCCGCCTGGACGAGCCCCATCTGCGCGTGTTCACCGAGGACCGCGAGCTGACGGTGTGGCTGGTGCTCGACCGGTCGGCCTCGATGACGGCCGGGCGGCCGGGCCGCGGCAAGCACGACGTCCTGGCCGAGCTGGCGCTCGTGCTCGCCCGGCTGTTCGGGCGGGGCGGCGACCGGGTCGGGGCCCTGCTGTTCGACACCGGGGTGGTGCGGGTCGTGCCGCCGGGCACGTCCCGGCGGCACGCGCTGCGGATCGGCGCCGAGCTGGAGCGCACCGCCGGCCCGCGCGCCGGCGCCACCACCGACCTGGCCCTCATGCTCGACGCGGCCGGACGGCTGGCGCGCCGCCGCGCGCTCGTCGTCGTCCTGTCGGACTTCATCGGCGAGGGCGACTGGGAACGCTCGCTCCAGCGCCTGGCCCGGCGGCACGAGGTCGTCGCCCTGCGCATCGTGGACGCGGCCGACGACGCGCTGCCCGAGGCCGGGCTGATCGTGGTCGAGGACGCCGAGACCGGCGAGCAGCTCGTCGTCGACTCCGCCGATCCGCTGCTGCGGGTGCGCTTCCGCGAGGCCGTGGACGCCCGCGACGCCCGGCTCGCGGCGGGCATGCGCCGGGCGGGGGTGCCGGTCCACCGCGTCGCCACCGACCACGACCTGACCGACACGCTCGTCGAGCTCGCCGCCCGCACGGGGGAGCGGTGGCCATGACGCTGTCGTCCCCCTTGGTGCTGGCCGCCGGGCTGCTCGTCACGGCGGCGCTGGCCTGGGCGGCCGTCGTCTCGGCCCGCCGCCGGGGGTCGGCGCTGGCCGCGGCCGGGGTCGCCGGGCCGGGCGGGCGCGGCGCGTACCTCGGGACCGGCCTGACGATCGCCGGGGTCGGCGTGCTCGCGGTCGCCGCCGCGGGACCGGCGGCGATGGTGCCGCTGCCGCGCACCGCGGGCACCGTCATCCTCGCCGTCGACGTCTCCAACAGCATGGGCGCCGGCGACGTCGCGCCGACCAGGCTGGCCGCCGCGCAGCGGGCGGCCCGCGCGTTCGTGGCGGCGCAGCCCGACAGCGTGGACATCGGGGTCGTCGCGTTCGAGCGCGGCGCGCTCACCACCGCGCGGCCGGACGCGGACCATTCCGTCGCGCTCAGGGCCATCGACCGCCTGAGGATCACCGGCGGCACCTCGCTCGGGGCGGCCATCACGGCCTCGCTGACGGCCATCACCGGCCGGCAGGTGGTCATCGGCCGCGACGGGCCGCCGCCCGACCTCGGCTACTGGCCGTCGGCCACGATCGTGATGTTCTCCGACGGCCAGAACCAGGGCGGCGACGTCGAACGGGCCGCCGCCGCGGCCCAGAAGGCGGGCGTGCGCGTCCACACCGTGGGGGTCGGCACGGCGGCCGGGGCGGCGGTCCAGGTCGACGGATACCACCTGCAGACCTCGCTCGACGAGGACACCCTCACCACGATCGCGCGGACCACCGGCGGCGCCTACCACCCGGCCGCCGACGCCGCCCGGCTCGACGGCGTCGCCGACACGATCGACCTGCGGCTCACCGTCTCCGACGAGCCGCTGCCGCTCGCCGGTGGGCTGATCGGGCTCGCGCTCGCGCTGCTCGCCGCGGGCGCGGCGGTCACCGTGTTCCGGTCCGGGCGGGTGATCTGAATGTCGTTGTCCTGGCCGTGGGCGCTGCTGTCGGCGCTGGTCATCCCGTTGATCTTCGCGATCCGCTGGTGGGCGGGCCGCCGGCGGCGGCGGGCCGTCGTGCGCGTCACCTCGATCGCGCTCGTACGGGCCGCGCTTCCCGGGCGTACGCGCTGGACGCGGCGCATCCCCGTGGCGCTCTTCGTCGCCGGGCTGGCGCTGCTCGCGGTGGGGGCGGCGCGGCCGCAGGCGTCGGTGCCGGTGCCGATGCGGTCGGCGACGATCCTGCTCGCGCTCGACACCTCCGGCTCCATGTGCTCCACCGACGTCGATCCCAACCGCCTCACCGCCGCCAGGAAGGCCGCCGCCGGCTTCATCGAGTCGCAGCGCGGCGGGCCGCGCATCGGCCTGGTCACCTTCGCCGGCACCGCGGGCCTGCTCGTCCCGCCCACCGACGACACCGACGCCCTGATCGAGGCCCTGGACGGGCTCACCGTCGCCCGCGGCACCGCGATCGGCCAGGCCATGCTCACCTCGATCGACGCGATCGCCGAGGTGGACCCCTCGGTCGCCGGCACCGCCGCCACGCCGCCCGCCGGGGCCCCCGGGTACGCCGGCGCCGCGATCGTCGTGCTCACCGACGGCGCCAACACCCAGGGCGTCGACCCGCAGCGGGCCGCCCAGGAGGCGGCGTTGCGCCGCGTACGCGTGTTCACCATCGGCTTCGGCACCACGAAGGTGGTCCCGATGGTGTGCGACAACTCGCAGTTCGACGGCCGCGGCTTCGGCGACTGGGGCGGCGGGTCCGGCGGGGGCTTCGACCGGGGCCGCAACCCCCGGGTCATCGACGAGCCGGCGCTCCGGCAGATCGCCCGTACGACCGGCGGCTCCTACCACCGGGCCGAGAACGCCGCCCAGCTCGCGACCGCCCTCGACGCCCTTCCCGGCACCTTCACGGTCGTCCGCGAACGGGTGGACACGGCCGCCGCCTTCGCCGGGGCCGGCGCCCTGCTCGTGGTCGCGGCGCTGTCGCTCTCCCTCTGGTGGAACCGCCCGCGCCGCGCCTGACCCCTGGCGGGCGGCCTAGTCGAGAGCCGTCCGTTCGGCGAGCCGTTCGTGGCGTTGCCGGGCGGCCTGCGCGGTGCCGAGGCCGAGCCCGAAGGCGATCTCCTGCCAGGTCATGCCGCGCCCACGGGCCATCGCCAGCAGCCCGGCCTCCAGCGCGTCCAGCTCTCCGCGAACCAGCGGGACGAGGCTCAACGCCGCGGTGATGTCGGCCTGGTCAACGTCGGGCTCGCCGTCGTCGAGCTGCGCGGCCCCGCTGAGCAGGAACGACACCAGCCTGACGGCCTCGTGCGGCCCGATGACCGACGGGTGCGCCTGCCTGAGCCGCTGCTCGTCGGTGGCCGCGTGCCGCTCGGCGATCCGGAACAGGGACGCGTGCACCCGCCGGGCGCGCGCCTGCTCGGGATCCGGCGGGGAGAAGGGGTGCTCGATCGACATGGAGGCAACGATGGCGCGGGAACCGATTGATGTCAACAGCTCGTTTTGAACGAACTGTTCAACACGTGAAGTGCCGATTGAAGGTTTTGGGAGAGCACTTCCGGTATTTCGGCGGCAAAGGTTACACCGAAAGTTCAACGCTAGCGTTGAAGGCATGGATATCAAGGACATCGCCTGGCCGGTCGATGGCGCGGGTGTCTCGGCGTTCCTGGGGACGCTCCCCGCCAGGCCGCTGCTGCTCGGCCTCGGTGAGGCCCGGCACTTCGTGGGAGAACTCGGCGAGCTGCGCAACGAGATCTTCCGGCACCTCGTCGAGAACGAGGGCTACCGGTCGTTCGCCGTCGAGAGCGACTGCCTCAAGGGCCTCCTGGTGGACGACTACGTCACGACCGGCGCCGGCACCCTCGACGACGTCATGGACCGCGGCTTCAGCCACGGTTTCGGCGCCCTGCCGGCCAACCGCGAACTCGTCCGCTGGATGCGCGCCCACAACGAGGAGCACGACGAGAAGCTGCGCTTCTTCGGGGTGGACGGCCCGTTGGAGTACTGGGCGGCGAGCCCGCGCGAGGCGCTCACCGGCCTCTATGACCTGCTCGACGGCCCGCTCCCCGCCGCGGTGGTGACCAGGGAGGCCCTCGACGCGCTGCTGGGCCCGGACGACCGCTGGTCCGACGAGGCCACGGCCATGGACCCGGCGAAGTCGATCGGCCAGTCCGCCGACGCCCAGCGGCTGCGGGTGATCGCCGACGACCTGGCGGCGCTGCTCGACACGCACACGCCGCAGCTCGGCGCACGGGACAGGGAACGCGCGCACCTGTACGCGCGCACCGCCACCGGCCTGCTGCGCTACCACCACTGGATGGCCGACGCCTCCCCGGCACGCTGGACCCGGCTGTCGGCCCTGCGGGACGCGATGATGGCGGCCAACCTGCGTGCCGTCGCCGAGCACGGCCCGGCCCTGGTCTTCTCCTCCAACCTGCACCTCCAACGCGACAAGACGTTCATGCCGTTCGGCGACCAGCGGCTGGAGTGGTGGAGCGCGGGGGCGATCGCCGCCGCCCACCTGGGCGACCGGTACGCCTACCTGGCCACCGCCTTCGGCACGACCGGCGACGACACCCCGCCGCCGGACACCGTCGAGGGCGTGTTGTCCGCGCTTCCGTGGGGCCACTCGGTGGTCGACGCCCGCCGCCTGGCCGGGATCGTCACCGACCCGGCGCGGCGCGTGTCCCAGGATTTCGCCTACTTCCCGCTGGACCCGTCCCACCTCGGCACGATCGACGGCGTCGTCTTCCTCAAGCAGGTCGGCGCCTGGGGGTGACCGTCCGGGGGCGGACAGCACGATGGTCCCTCCCCGCGGGGAGGGACCATCAGGTTGACGCGGATGGGAAGAGGGACGACCTACTCGGAGGTCTCCCAGGGCATCGGCATGTCGCCCATCTCCCGGTAGGAACGTTCCATGTACGGGTCGTCCATCATGTCCTCAGGCTGAGGCTCGTAGGACTCGTCCATGGACCGGCCCATGTCCCGCTCGTTCTTGTCCGCCTCCTCGGAGACACATCCCGATTCGGCGGTCCTGCCGTCGTACGGCTTCTTGCCCGGCGGGCACTGGTGGTCGTAGCCGTGGTCGTACCGCTGGTCGTACCCGTGGTCGTGACCGTGGTCGTGACCGTGGTGACGGCCGTGGCCGTGGTGGTGGTGCGGCTTCTTGCCGGGCCGGCAGTGGCGGTCCTTCTTGCCCGGCCGGCACGGGTGGTGCGGGTTCTTCGACTTCTGCACGACCCGGATCGTCGCCCTGGCCGGACCGGAGGTCAGGTCGTCCGCCCTGGCGACGGCGGTGTTGGTGACGGTGAAGCGGCAGCCCTTGCGGCAGTCCTTCTTGCCGCCGGGACGGCTCGGCACGACGAAGACGCCCGTGCACGTGGTGGTCTCGCCCGGCTCCAGGGTGGTGGTCCGGCAGACGATGTTCGTCACCCGGTCGTCCTCGATCCGGAGGTTACGCAGCGTCTCGTCGGAGTTGTTCCTGACCTCGTAGCGGTAGGTGACCCGCTCGCCGGGCCGGTACGTGCGGGTGTCGTCCACGCTCTTGTCCAGCAGCAGCGTCCCGCGCTCGCCCATGACGTCGATGGTGGCCTCCGACGGCGGCGAGCTCACCTCCGTGTCGTCGATCAGGCCCACCGCGGTGGCGGTGTTGGTGACCGAGCCGTGGGCGGCGTCCTCGTCGGTGACCGTGTAGGTCCCCGTGCAGGACGTGGACTCGCCGGGCTCCAGGGTGGTGGTCTCGCAGACGATGTCCGACACCCGGTTGTCGTCGATCCGCAGGTCGGTCACGATCTCGTCGAACGTGTTCCGCACGACGTAGCGGTAGGTGACCCGGTCGCCGGGGCGGTACGCGCGGGAGTCGTCGACGCGCTTGTCCAGCTCCAGCATCCCGCGCTCGTCCGTGACGCCGACGGTGACCTCGGACGGCGGCGAGCTGATCTCCTCACCGTCGGCCCGGCCCATCGCGGTGGCGGTGTTGGTGACCGAGCCGCGCTCGGCGTCCTCCTCCGTGACCGTGTACGAGCCGCGGCAGATGACCCGCTCGCCCACGTTCAAGGTGGTCTGCGGGCAGGTGACCTCTTCGACGACGTCGTCGTCCACCATCAGGTCGGCGATGTTCATGTTGCCGGTGTTGGTGACCACGTACTCGTAGGGCACCTCCGTGCCCACCGGCACCGGGTCGGGCAGGTCGGCGTCCTCGGCGACGCGCTTGGTGAGCGACAGCTCAGGCCGCTCGGCCACCGGACGGACGACCACGTTCCGGATCAGGTGCACATCGGTGAACAGACCGGTGGACGCACCGAAACCGAACTTGTAGGTCTCCGGGACCGGCTGCGGCGCGGGCAGGGACAGCACCTCCTGCATCCCGTCGCCGTCGTTGAAGTCGATCGAGATGGTGACCTCGGGGTTCGGCGCCGGAGTGATCCGGACGTTGACCGTGCGCTTCGACTCCTCCAGCACGGCCTGCGCCGCCCGCGGGTCGCTGGGCACGGTCCGCGTGGGCCCCTGCAGGTTGCCCGGCAGCGTCGAGGGCCACGGCCCGGTCGTGGTGAAGTTGCTGGTGGTGGCGGTCACGAAGCAGTAGCCCGCGGTGCCGTTGCCGGGCCCGCGCACCGTCACCATGTTCGGCCCGGGAGCCGGGACACGGAACCCGGTGCCGGCCGGTGAGCGCTCGGCGCAGGTGCGGCCCCGCTGCTCCCAGTCCCCGAAGTAGTTGCCGAGGACGTCCAGGCCGATGCCGATGTAGCCCTGGTTGACCCCGGGCTCGAACGGGTTCGCCGGGTCGTCGTCGGGCAGCTTCTGGGCGTAGCCGAGGCTGCCGCCGAACGCGCCGGGACGGTCCAGCGTGGCCGCGCCGTCGATCAGGAAGAAGGAGATGCCGTCGGCGGGCACCGCCGTGGTGTTGCCGTACTGCCACTGCTCGAACGTCACGTCCAGGCCCTCTTCGGCCGGGATCGGCTCGTTGTAGAGGGCGGCCGCCGTCTGGTCCAGATCGGCGCTGGTGAGCTGGAGGTAGCCGTACGGGGCTGCGCCGGTCGGCGGGACAGGGCCCGTCGCGTCGGCGGGGCAGCCCCCGAGCGGATGGTCGCCGGGCCCGGCGGGCGGAGCCGCCGGCGCACCGGTCAGGCAGGCCGATCCCACGCCGATGAACTGCGGGATCGCGGTGGCCCCGGTGAAGTCCTCCTCGACCAGCGGAACCGGCTGCGCGGCCGCTGGACGGGCAGGTTGCAGCGCGACAGACACCGCGCTCAGAAGGAGCATGGTGGAAATGGCCGCACGTTTAGGGCCAGATGAGCTGTTTCCCGGCCCTGCAGGGCCAGATCGTATCTTCACGAATACCGAAGGTAACCATGCGCACTTGTGAACAGCTCGATCGACATAGCAAACGATCAACCACGAATGACTACAGGGATTCCGGGCTGCGGCGGCAGCGCGTTCGGCCTGGTCCCGCGGGCTTTGACAATAGGCAGGTAAATACCTGCATAATGGGCGGCGTGAGCCCCGAAGCGACAGCCGTGGATCTCGTCTTCAAGGCGCTGGCCGACCCCACCCGGCGCCTCCTGCTCGACCGACTGCGCGAGCACAACGGCCAGACGCTGCGCGAACTGTGCGAACGCCTGGACATGGCCCGCCAGTCGGCGACCCAGCATCTGAACGTGCTTGAGCAGGCCGCCCTCGTCACCGTCGTCCGGCGCGGACGGGAACGGCTCCACTACCTCAACCCGGCGCCCATCCACGAGATCCAGGAGCGCTGGATCTCGGAGTTCGACCGGCCCCGGCTGCAAGCGATCAACGCCATCAAGAACCAGGCAGAGGAGTACGCCATGAGCGACGCACCCACGTCCGTGCCGACCTACGTCTACGTCACCTACATCCGCGCGAGCGCCGAGCAGGTCTGGCGGGCCCTGACGGACGCGGACCTGACGGCGCGCTACTGGGGACACGCCAACGTCTCGGACTGGCGGCCGGGATCGCCCTGGGAGCACCGGCGCGCCGACGGGTCGGACGTCGTCGACGTCGTCGGCGAGGTGATCGAGGCCGAGCCCCCGGCCCGCCTGGTCGTCACCTTCGAAGACGCCCCCGGCACGGAACCGGCGCGGAAGGCGTCGGTCGTCACCTTCCTCATCGAGCCGCACCAGGACATCGTCCGGCTCACCGTGACCCACGAGGACCTGCCCAACCAGGCGATGCGCGACGGGATCGCGCAGGGATGGCCGGCCGTGCTGGCCAACCTGAAGTCGCTGCTGGAGACCGGCGAGGTCCTCCCGCAGGCCCCGTGGGAGATGCACCGGGCACACGCCTGACGCCCGGCCCCGGGCGACACGACCGCAGAAGGAGGAGAACGCGCTGGACACCATCCCGCTCCGGGACGCCTACCGCGCCCTGCTGGACGCCGCCGCCACGGTGGCCGGCTCCGGCGACGGCGGTGCCGTCCCACCGGCCGGTGAGTGGACCGCCGACCAGATCCTGGCGCACGTCGCCATCGTCACCGCGACCACCATCGCCGCCGCCTCGTCGGTGGCCTCGGGGACGAACACCACCTACGACAACCGCACGGCCCAGGACACCTGGACCATCGAGCGCGTCATCGCCCGCGCCGGCGGCAACGCGGGGCTCCGGGAGCGGGTCCGCCGCCAGGGTGACGCCCTCTGCGCGCTCGGCGGGCCGGCGCTGAGCGAGGCCGAACTCGACACGCCGGTGCCCACCCTGCTCCTGTCCAACGGCACGGTCCTGGTCGATCAGGCCGTGCCCCTGAGGGACCTCCTCACCGGCCTCGCCGACGTGGAGCTGCCCGCCCACACCGCGCAGCTCCTGGCCCTGCTCTGAGACCCGCGCCGCCCTCGGCGCGGGGACGCGCGGTTCAGAGACGCAGGCTCGACGTCCAGCGGGCGAGCTGGGCGTCGATCTCCGCCCTGGTGCGGGGGTGACCGGGGGCGTCGGGACGGCGCTGCCACGGGTGCGGCCCGGCCGCCGGCCGGTACTCCACGCCCAGCGCGTCAAGACGTCTCTCGTGCACGGCGAGCCGCGCCAGGAAGTCCGCGAAGTCGCGCTCGCCGCTCCACATCGCCTCGGCGAAGGCGGCCAGCCGCGGGAAGGCCATGTAGTCGAGCAGCCGGGGGGAGTCGATGTGCTCGGTCCACAGAGCGGCCTGCGCGCCGAGGATCCGGTCGCGCTCCCCCTCGCCCAGGCCGGCGGGGACGGGGTCGAAGGCGTGCACCGCCCGCAGGGACGTCACACTGCCGATCGGCACCGGCTCCTGGTCGCCGTCGGCCTGGCGGAAGTCCAGGTACGTCTCGCTGAACGGCGAGACGACCACGTCGTGACCGGCCCGCACGGCCAGCACCGCGCACTTGTCGCCGCGCCAGGCCGCGACGGTGACGCCGGGCGGCAGGCCGCCTTCCAGGAGCTCGTCCCAGCCGAGCGGTCTGCGCCCGCGGGACAGCAGGTAGTCGGTGAAGTGGCGCATGAGCCAGGTCTGGAGCTCGTCGGCGTCGTGCAGGCCGAGCTCCCGGATGCGCTCCTTGGCCGGGACGCTCTCGTTCCACTGGGTCTTCGGCACCTCGTCGCCGCCGACGCAGACGTACCGGCCGGGGAAGAGCTCCAGGACCTCGTCCAGGACGTCGGTGAAGAAGGCGATCGTGCCGTCGGCGACGTTGAGCACGTTCTCGCCGACCCCCCACTCGGTGCGGACCGGCAGGCGGTCGTCGAGGTTGCCGAGCTCGGGATAGGCGGCGATGGCGGCCTGCGTGTGGCCGGGCAGGTCGATCTCCGGCACGACCGTGACGAACCGGTCGGCGGCGTAGGAGACGATCTCGCGGATGTCGTCCTGGCTGTAGAAGCCGCCGTGCGGGCGCCCGTCGAAGCGCTGGTGCCGCGCGGCGCCCACCGGTGACTCGTGCCGCCAGGCGCCGACCTCCGTGAGCCTGGGGTACTTCCTGATCTCCAGCCGCCAGCCCTGGTCGTCGGTCAGGTGCAGGTGCAGGACGTTGAGCTTGTGCGCGGCCAGCAGGTCGATGTACCGCAGCAGGTCGTTCTTGGGCAGGAAGTGCCTGGCCACGTCGATGAGGCAGCCGCGCCAGCCGTATCGCGGAGCGTCGGCGATCTCCGTCGCGGGGATGCTCCACGTCCTGTCCCCGGTGCGTCCGGCCCGGAAGGCGGCGGGGTCGAGCAGCTGGCGCAGGGTCTGCGCCCCGTAGAAGGCGCCGGCCGGGCCCGTCGCCTCGATCAGCACCGACCCGGTCGTGGCGGTGAGCCGGTACTCCTCGAGCCCGAGGCCCGCGACGAGCCGGATCTCCACCCCGCCGGGCCCCTCGGGGAGCGGCAGGCCGGTGGCCGGGGTGAGGGCCCCGCGAAGCCATTCCGCGGCCCTGGCCAGCGCCGGGTCGGCGGACAGCGGGGTCGTGGCGGTGAAGGTGAACCGGCCCTCGCCGGGCGTGCGGCGGGCGGGCGCCGGGATCGTCGCGTTCACAGGACCTGCACGGTGCGGGTCTCGCGGGCGCGCTCGGCGGCCCAGACGACCAGGTGCCCGGCCAGGGCCTCGGCCGGGCCGGCGCCCAGCGGCGCCTGGTCCCCGGCGGCGACGGCGTCGATGAACGCCTTGGTGAGACCCCCGTCGCCGCCGCCGTGGCCGTCGGCGAGCGACGCGCCCGCCGTCGTCTGGGTGTCGATCCGCTCCTCGGCGCCGGTCACGAAGTCGACGACCCTGATCTCGCGCCCGTCGCCCTCGGCGTACCCGCGGGTGCCGAAGATCCGGGTCCTGCGGTGCTCCAGCGGCGTGAACGCCGTCATGGTGAACGACACGGTCGCGCCCTTCGCGAACTCCAGCGTGACGACCTGCTGGTCGACCACGTCGTTGTCGCAGTCGTAGACGCAGCGGCCGTACGGGCCGGTCTCCAGCGCGTGCGTGACGCCTGCCACGGTGGCGTCGGACGTGACGGCGCCGAGCGGCCAGAACTCCCGGCGCGGGTCGCCCAGGCAGCTCAGGTAGAGACGCTTGGCGGAGTAGGCGCAGTCCGGCTCGACGGCGCAGCTCACGCACCGCGTGCTCGCGCCCTCGGGCCGGTTCTCCGGCCGGAAGTGGGTCAGCGAGCCGAAGGACGACACCGCGACCGGCTGCTCGCCGAGGATGTGGAGCAACCAGTCGATGTCATGACAGGACTTGGTCAGCAGCATCGGCCCCGATTCGGCCGCGTTCCGCCAGGCGCCCCGCACGAAGGAGTGGGCCATGTGCCACCAGCCCACCGGCTCCAGGTGCTGCACGCTGGAGATCGTGCCCAGCCTGCCGCTGTCCAGCAGCTCCTTGAACGCCCTGGTGTAGGCCGTGTAGCGGAGCACGTGACAGACCGCGAACAACACCCCGTTGCGCTCGACCGCCTCGACGATCCGGCGGGCCTCCGGCTCCGTCGGCGCCATGGGCTTCTCCAGCAGGATGGCGTAACCGAGGTCGGCGAAGGCCACGGCCGGCTCGACGTGCAAGCGGTCCTGGGTCGCGATGACCACGGCGTCCGCGAGCTTCGGCACGGCGGCCAGTTCGTCCCATCCGGCGAAGCAGGCGCTGTCCGGCAGGTCGTGGTCGGCGGCCACCTTGGCCCGCCGGGCCGGGTCCGGGTCGGCCACTGCCACGATGCGGGCCCGGCCGTCCGCGGCGGCGGCCCTGGCGTAGATCTGGCCGCGCGATCCGGCCCCGACGATGGCTATGGTCACTGTCATTTCGCAAACTCCTTTATGAAGGTCTCCATAGATAGTCACGAGAATGACCTTGCCGTCAAGCCTCTTCCCGCACGGCACATGCAGCTAGAAGTGGGGATGGGCCAAAGGGATATAGTTCAGAGACCAGTGATAGTGAGGAGTGTGACCGTGCAGGTCAGTGGTGGCGACCTTCAGCGGCTACGCCAGCTGAACTCCCTGAGCAGCATCCGCGCCCTGCGGGAGGCGCGCGAGCCGCTGACGCTCACCGAGCTGTCCGCCCGCACCGGGTTGTCGCGGGCCTCCGTCGTGGACGTCGTCACGGATCTGGAGCAGCGCGGCTGGATCGCCGAGGTGCCGCCCGCGCCGGGCGCCATGGGCCGGCCCGCCAAGCGCTACCGGTTCCGCAGCGACGCGGGGCACGTGCTCGGCATCGACGTGGGCGTGCACAAGGTGCTGGCCGTGATCACCGACCTGGCCGGCCGGATCGTGGCCAGCGGGCGGGTCGCCGTCGACCGCCACACCGCCCAGCGGGAGCGGCTGGAGGCGGTGTGGCGGGCCGTCGACGCCGCGCTCGTCGCCGCCGGGCTGAGCGTGTCCGACATGTGGGGCGTCACCGCGGGCAGCACCGGCGTCGTCAACCGCGAAGGGCTCGTCACCATGGTCAACGACCTGCCCGACTGGCCCGGCGTCGACCTCGTCGGTCACCTCGGGCAGCGGCTGGCCTGCCCGATCACCATCGAGAACGACAGCAAGCTGGCCGCGCTCGCCGAGCAGCGGCTCGGGGTGGCCGCGGGCGTCCAGCACCTCGTCTACCTGCACGTCGGCCGCCGGCCCGGCGCCGCGCTGATCATCGACGGGCGCCTGTACCACGGGTTCAGCGGGGCCACCGGCGAGGTCGGGCTCATGGAGATCACGGGCTGGAGCACCATGGCCGGGCGGCTGGAGAGCGGCCCGGCGGCCAAGGGCGCCGCGCCCGAGGAGGCCGCCCGGCACGTCTTCGGCGCGGCCCGGGCCGGCGACCTGGAGGCCCAGGCCGCGGTCGACGCGTACGCCCGCCATCTCGCGCTCGGCACCGCCGCGATGGTGCTGACGCTCGACCCCGAACTGGTCGTGCTCGGCGGCGGGTTCTCCCGCTCGGCCGACGTCCTGCTGCCCGCGCTGCGCCGGGCGCTCGAACCTCACTGTGTACGCGTTCCCGACATCCGGCCCTCGACCCTCGGCGAGGAGTGCGTCGCCCTGGGCGGAGCCTGTCTGGCGCTGGACCACGTGGACGATCGGTTCTTCTCCCTGGAGGGTTCCATCTCCAGCCCCGCCGCTCCGCAGCGACCCTCCTGACCTGCTTCCGGCGGGTGCGCCTCTGACCTCCCGGGCGGATTCGGAGGCTTTCGACGCCGGCCAGTGATGCGTCACCTTGCCGCCAGATCACTTTCCGATGTCGTGCGATTACTTTCTGTATGCATTGCTCATGGTCGTCACGGCCCGTGGGGGCTCGCCCGCCGTCCGAGGCCCGTGCCGGCCCACCCACCGCATCAGTGGAGGTAACCCATGCCCGCCAGCCCCGTCGCCCGTCTGATGGCCGCGTCCGCCGTCGCCCTGGTGGCCGCCGCCGTCGCCCCCGCCTCGACGGCCCACGCCGCCCAGGCCGGCCCGCCGGTGTGCCTGGACGCCACCAACAGCCGCGCCGACAACACCAACGTGCGCCTGTGGACGTGTCTGGACCATCCCAACCAGAAGTGGGTGATCCAGGGCGGCCAGATCAAGGTCGAGGACACCGTCGGCACCGGCCGGGAGGTCTGCCTGGACGCCACCAACAGCCGCGCCGACAACACCAACGTGCGCCTGTGGACGTGCCTGAACCATCCCAACCAGAAGTGGGTGATCCAGCGCGGCCAGATCAAGGTCGAGGACACCGTCGGCACCGGCCGGGAGGTCTGCCTGGACACCACCAACAGCCGCGCCAACAACACCGTGGTGCGGTTGTGGACCTGCCTGAACCACCCCAACCAGAAGTGGGTCGTCCAGGGCGGCCAGATCAAGGTCGAGGACACCCTGACCTGACCCCGGGGCTGCGTCCAGGTCACGGCCGGGTCGTGGAGGATCCCGCCAGTCCCTCGCGGAACGCGATGGCCGCCGCCTCGGTACGGGTGGCCGCGCCCAGTTTCGCCAGGATGTGGGAGACGTGCACGCCCGCCGTGCTGGGCGAGATGTGCAGCCGGGCGGCGATCTGCCGGTTGCTCAACCCGTCGGCGATCAGGACGAGCACGTCGCGCTCGCGCTCGGTGAGCCCGTCCTGCGCCGGTCGGGGCCGTCCGAGCAGGGCGATCTCCCTGGCGAGCGGCGCGGCGCCCAGCTCGTCGGCCAGCCGCGCGGCCTCCCTGAGGCGGGCGGTCCCGCCGGGCCGGTCGCCCGCCGTCAGCGCGGCCCGCGCGCCGTGGAACAGGCTCAGCGCCAGCTCGTACGGCTGCCCCAGATCCCGCCAGGCAGCCGCCACGCCATCCCAGCCGGCGTCCCCGTCGGCGTCCCCGTCGGCGTCCTCGACCAGCGCGCGCAGCATGGCCTGCCAGGCCCGGTCGAACGGCCCGTCCACGCCGAGCATCGCATCGGCCGCGGCGAGCTCGGCCCGGCGGGCCGCGACCCGCTCGCGGGGCGCGCCGCGGGCCAGCCGCGCCTGCTGCACCAGGGCGCCGGCGACCAGGACCGGCCGGGCGTCGCTGCTGTAGATCCGGGTGAGCGCCGGATCGGCCAGCGCCCGCTCCAGCAGCAGGTCGGCCCGCTCCGGGTCGCCCTGGGCGACGGCGAGCAGGCAGAGCAACTGATGGCGGGAGAACAGGCCGCCGCTCCCGGCGTGCCCGGCCGCGGCGTCGGCGGCGTCGGCGGCGGTGGCCAGGTCCCCGCGCAGCAGCGCCAGGTAGCCGGCCAGGACGCGCAGCGCCAGGCGCGACAGCGGCGGCGGATCCTGCTGGAGGCTCTCCTCCAGCAGGGCGGCGGCCTCGTCCCATCGCCCGGCCAGGATCAGGCCGCGCGCGGCGTAGCGGGCCAGCTCGGCGCCACGGCTGCGGCCCAGCCCGTACCGGCGGGCGTGACGGATGCCGCCGCGGGCCGCCTCCACGGCGCGGTGCTGGTCGCCGGCCTTGGTGTGCAGCGTGGCCTCGTACATCGGGACGGTCATGAGCAGGTCGTGGCTGTCCAGCCGCTCGGCCAGCGTGCGGGCCTCGGCCAGCATCGCGAGGTCGCTCGTCATGGACCCGACGCCCAGCAGCCCGCGGATCGTGACCGTGGCGTCGCCGGTGCGCCGGCCGACGGCCAGCGCCTCCACGAACAGGTCGCGGGCCCGGTCCACCTCCGGCAGCAGGCCCATGGCCAGCACCCCGAGCAGCCGCCCCCGCCGGACGCTGTCGGGAGCGGCGGCCAGCAGGTCGAGGGCGTGTTCCCAGTCGGAGACGCCCGTGCCGTCCAGGCGGTGCCGCAGCCTGCCCCGGTGCTCCAGCAGCTGGGCGGCCCGCTCGGGTTCGCGCCGCTCGTCCACCTCGGCCAGCCCCGCCGTGGCGTGGTCGACGCCGTGGGCGTAGTCGCCGCTGAGCATGGCGGCCTCGGCCGCCTCGGTCAGGACGTCGATCCTGTCGGCCCCCAGCCGCGCCTGCGGATCCCACAGTTCGAGGACCTGGTCGAGCAGGCGGACCTGCTCCTCGTAGGCGTAGGACCGGCGGGCCTGCGCCGCGGCCAGGTAGGCGGCGGTCAGGGCCGGCCCGCGCTGCCCGGCGGCGTAGGCGTGCGCGGCCAGCTGCGCATGGGCGTCGCCGTCGCGCAGGGCCTCGGCGTAGCGCGCGTGCAGGCGGGCCCGCTCGCCGGGCAGCAGGTCCTCGTAGACGGCGTGCCGGATCAGCGCGTGGCGGAAGTCGTAGCCGTCCCCTGCCGTGACGAGCAGGCTGCGGTCGACGAGCTCGCGCAGGAGGGCGTCCAGGGCGGTCCCGTCCTGCCCGGCCACCTTCGCCAGCAGCCGGTGGGCGACCCGTCCGCCCGCCACCGAGGCCAGGCGCAGCAGCTCACGAGCCGGGCCGGGCAGCGAGCGCGGGCCGTGCAGCAGCAGGTCACGCAGGCTGTCCGGGGTCCGCTCACCCGCGCGGGCGAGCGCCTCGACGAACAGCGGGTTGCCGTCGCTGCGTTCGTGCACGCGCAGCACGGCGGCCGCGTCCGGTTCCGTGCCGAGGATCGCGGCCAGCTGGCGGCCCACGTCCTGCCGATCCAGGCGGTCCAGGCGCAACGCGGTGGCGCGCGGGCGGCGGGCGAGCTCGGACAGCAGCAGCCCGTCGCCGGTCTCGTGCGGCCGGTACGTGATCAGCAGCAGCACGCCGGGCTGGGTCAGGTTCCTGGCCAGGAAACCGAGCAGCTCGCGGGTGGCGGCGTCGGCCCAGTGCAGATCCTCGATCGCGACGACCACCGGCTGGTCCGCGGCCACCCGCTCGACCAGCGTCAGGACCTCCTCGTACAGCCGGTGCCTGCCGCCTTCGGGCTCGTCCGTCCCGCCGAGCTCCGGGAACCAGCGGGCCAGCTGGCGGTACGGCCCGGGCAGCACCCCTTCGACGCGGATCAGCCGGCGCAGCACCGTCACGAACGGCGCGTACGGCAGGCCGTCGCTGCCCAGCTCGGCACAGGCGCCCTCGACCATCCGAACCCGAGGTCCCAGCGACCGCGCGAACTCCGCCAGCAGCCGCGACTTGCCGATCCCGGCCTCCCCGGCCACCAGAGCCACCGCCGGCCCCTCCGCGACAGCGCGGTCGAGGGCGTCGGCCAGGGCCGACAGCTCCTCACCCCGGCCGACGAACACGGGACTGACCACGCGCTCCGCCACCACGGCGTCAGCATATAAATACCCGGATCACCCGATGCGCGGCCCATGTTTACCCGGCCAGGCTCGAAGCATGACGACCACTTACCCCCTGCGCACCATCCACGCCCACGAGCTCGACGCCTGGGCCCGCATGATCACCACCACCTACGGCCAGGACTGGTACGAGGGCGGCCTCCGCAACGCGGCCACCTCCATCGAGCCCGAACGCACGATCGCCGCCTGCGACGGCCCGGAGATCGTCGGCGGCGCCTCGATCTACGGCCGGGTCATGACGGTCCCCGGCGCGGCCGTCCCCGTCGCCGGCATCACGCTCGTCGCGGTCCTGCCCACGCACCGGCGTCGCGGCATCCTCACCGCGATGATGCGCAAGCAGCTCACCGACCTGTACGAGTCGGGCGGCGAGCCGATCATCGCGCTCAACGCCGCCGAGGCCACCATCTACGGCCGGTTCGGGTACGGCGTCGCCAGCCACGTGGCCGAGATCCAGGCGGACAAGAAGCTCATGGCCCTGCGGCCCGGCACCGACCTCGGCGACGGCACGATCCGCCTGCTCGCCCGTCAGGACGCCCGGCCGCTGCTGGAGAAGGTCTACGACACCGCCCGCCGCGGCGCGGTCGGCTGGGTGGACCGTACGGAGAAGTTCTGGCAGGCCCGCCTGGCGGACGGCGAACGCGTCCGCGGCGGCGGGACGGAGCTGCGCTTCGCCGTGCACACCGAGCCAGGCGGCGAGGCCACCGGGTACGTCCTCTACCGCTCCAAGCCCGGGTTGGTGCAGGTCATCGAGGTCGCGGCCACAACCAGGCAGTCCTACGCCGCTCTGTGGCGCTTCCTCATCGACCTCGACGCGCACGCCGGACTCACCTACGACGGCGCTGTCGACGAACCGCTGACGCACCTGCTGACCGACCCGCGCGCGGCCCGCACCACCACGATCGACAACCTCTGGGTCCGCCTGGTGGACGTCGACCGGGCGCTGGCGGCCCGCCGCTACTCGACCCCCCTGGACCTGGTCCTGGAGGTTCAGGACCCGTTCTGCCCCTGGAACGCCGGACGCCACCGCCTGCGCGCCGACGGCGACTCCGTCACCTGCGAACGCACCCGGGCCCAGGCCGACCTGCGGCTGACGTCCGCCGAGCTGGGGGCGGCCTACCTGGGCGGCACCACACTGTCGTCGCTGGCGGCGGCGGGCCGGGTCGAGGAACTGCGGCCGGGCGCGGTCACCGCCGCCTCGCTCGCCTTCCGCGGGGAGCGCGCGCCCTTCCACCCATCGGGCTGGGCCTTCCCCGCCTTCTGACGGTTCGCGCCCCCTCCGCCCCTCCGGCGGGGCGGTCCCCGCCTTCTTCACGGCCCGCGCCGTCCTTTCCCCTCGCTGGCCGAGCGGTCGGGGCGCCGTCAGGACGTGCCGGTGGTGGGCGTCATGCCGGACATGTGCGGCCCTGGTGTCATCTCGGACATGTGCGGTCCTGGTGTCATCTCGGACATGTGTGGCTCTGGCGTCGTGTCGGGCATGCCGGGCATTTGCGGGATGCAGGGCATGCTCTGTTCCCCGAACCACTGGACCAGGTACCGCCGCATCGTGGCGACCTCGGCCCGCTGGTCGTCGCGTACCTTGCGGGCGAAGGCGGCGACCTCGGGATGCACCGCCTCACCGTGCACGAGGAGCTGCTGCGACATCATGATCGCCATCATGTGGTGCGGGATCATGTGCTGCAGGAACGCCTTGTCGAGCTGATTCCCCGAGAGCCCCGACAGGTCGGGCATCGTGGTCCCGGTCGGGCTCGGCGCCGGGCTCTGCGGGTACCACTGCAGCAGCCAGCCCTTCATCCGGGCGACCTCGGCGGTCTGGGTCGTGACGATCGACTGCCCGAGCCGCCGCATCTCCGGCCTGCTGGACCGCTGCAGCTGCCGGGCCGCGGCGATGGCGTCCTCGTGGTGCGGGACCATCTGCGACAGGTAGTCGTACTCGCTGGTCACGGCATGCATCTGCCCCATGCCGGGGCACGTGGGCTGCGTTCCTTCAGGGCTCGGGGACGGCATCGGCGGAGATGCCATGGCCGTCGCGGCTGATCCGGTGGTGATGGCGGCCAGGAATGCCCCTGCGGCCATCGCTGTCTTCGCGGAGCGTCGCTTCATGCGTACCCCCAACGCCGATTCGACACCTACTCCAACGGTAACCCGCCCCTGGAATGTCACCGCATACGCCCGTACGGCACGAAGTTTCGACCTTATGATGATCGACCTATGCGGGGAAAAATCGTGATACTTGCGGTCTTATTGTTGACGGGCTGTTCGACGAACGAGCCGAAGGACTGGCTGCTCAAGGATCCGGGCCGCTGGCCGCTGGCGTCATTGCCGGCCGCGGCCTCCAAGTCGGGCATGCCGGACGGGGCGGACAAGGTGCTGGCGCGGATCCAGATCGGCAAATACGACATGGTCCCCTGGATCAGCACCAAGGGCGTGTGCGGGCTCGCCGACCAGGGATCCTCCAGCATGCTTTTCAACATGAGCCAGGATCTGACCAAGTCCGAGGGCAACGTCGTCACCGCGGAGGAGGGCTTCGCCGGGCCCAAGGAACCCATGGTCGGCACCAGTTCGGAGAGCACCGTGACACTCTGGTGCACCCCGACCCGGATGTTCGTCACCGTCCAGGCAAAAAAGCTCGGAAAGGTGCAGCTCTACGGAAACGCGGCGGCAAAGAAGACCGAGGAAAAACTGACGGTCGTGGTGGGCACGCCGGAGGCGGTCAAGCAGTCACTCCCAGACGCGACCCTGTTCGGTCGCTAGCCCCGTATTTCCACGGGCCGGCACCGGAGCCGACCTCTCCGTCCCCGCCTGCCTGAACAGATACTCAACCGATCCTTAACACCGCCGCCGTCAACCTCGACCACAGATCCGAGCCATGCGAAGGGAGACGCGCAAATGACGCACATCCTCGGGAACGCCGCGGCCACGCTCGCCGGAGCCGGCCTGGCACTCGCCCTGCTGACCTCCACCGCGCACGCCACCACGGCCGCTCCGGCGCAAAGCGTCAAATCCAGCTGCACGATGAGCGATGGCGAGAAGGCGTACTTGGAGCTGAAGTACCGGACGACCGGCGGATACCACCGCATCTCCGACATCATCTACCGCTGGAGCTCCAAGGCGCCGACCCGCCTGAAGACCGCACACCTCAACCTGATGGTCGAACGCCGCGGCAAGGACGGAAAGGTCTACGGGAAGACGTTTCGCGAGAAGAAGGCACTCTACGACGTCTCCTACGACGTCATCCTCGACCTCAAGGTCCCGGCCAGGAAGAAGCTCTACTTCGCCGTGGACGCCACGTTCGTGAGGAAGGGCGACACGCTGCGCTGCACGGGGCGCACTGCCAGCGTCTGACGCCTCCCGATCGCGCACCGACCCCACTCGAACTCCCGCAGCCGGACGTGCTCACCGAAAGCCGCCGGCACAGGGACGCCGCCTTCGAGCCGGTGCGGCAGGCGGACGACGTTCACGGCCGCCCCCGCTTGCGGCGGTCCTTCCGGGAGTCCGGTCCGAGATCGGGGGTCTTGTAGGTGACCAGGGGAATCGTGGTGGCCACGGGCGTGGCCAGTCCGTGGACGACGAGGTCGCTGATCACCTGCTCGATGCGCTTGTAGGCCGTGGGCGCTTCCTCGAAGAGGAGCTGGCGGTCGCCGCACACCACCACCGACCCCACCGGCGTGCGGCGCAGCTCTTCGACGGTGTGCTTGGCCCGGCCGCGGCGCAGGGCGTCCGCGCGCGACATCTTGCGGCCCGCGCCGTGCGCCACGGAGTGGCCGGCGTCCGGACCGGCGTGGGCGGCCACGAGGTAGGACGGGGTGCCGCGGGTGCCGGCGATGAGCACGTCGCGGCCGTCGCCCGGCGCCGCTCCCTTGCGGTGCAGGTAGCCGCCGTCGCGGAGTTCGACCAGATTGTGGCACTGGTCGAGGATCGGCTCGGCAGGCTCGAACCCCAGCGCGTGCGCGACCCGGGCGGCCAGCAGCCGCCGGTTGAGCGACCCCCACCGTACGGCCTGGTCGTGCCTGGCCAGGTAGGCCGCGGGATCGGGGGCGGGGCCCGCGCCATGGACCTCGGTGTGCTCGCGCAGGATCCGTTCGCCCAGCCCCCGTGAACCGCTGTGGACGGCGAGGACCAGGTCACCGGCGTCGAGGCCGAGACGAGCGGCATGGCCCGGTTCGAAGACGGTCCCGATCCGGGCCAGCTCGACGAAGTGGTTGCCGCGGCCGACCGTCCCGAGGCCCTCGACGTGACCGGCGGGGATGTCGTCCTTCATGACGGCCCAGGCGGGATCGTCGGCATCACGCTCGGGATCCAGCGCACGATCGAGGTCGGGAAAGCGGGCGGCGAGCCTCTCGGGCACGGCGCGCTTGAGCCTCACCGGGAACACGGCGATGCCGCACCCGATGTCGGAGCCCACCAGGAACGGGTACAGGACGGCCGACGCCATGGCGGCCCCGACGGGCGCGCCCTTGCCGGGGTGCAGATCAGGCATGGCCGCGACGTGCGTCATGCCGTCGAGAGCGGCCACCTGACGGCACTGCGCGACGGCGTCGGACTCGATCCAGCTGGTGGGCGAGGCGAACACAGCGACGGTGGCCCCCGTGACCGGAGCCGACGGGGCCGGGTGTCGCTGAGGCTGTTGCTGAGACAAAGACGTTCTCTTCCCTGCAGAAGGGCATGGACAGGCGGCATCACGACGCGAACCGGCGTCGCGGCATCACAAAGGGCGGGGTGTCTTCGTCAGAGCCTCATGGGGATCACGCTCTCGAACCCCCGCCATCCCAGGCAACCGATTTTCGGCGCGCCGAGGGCGCCGCGGTCCTCAGCCCGACCAGGCTTCGGCTTCGGCGACCCAGCCGGCGGCCATGACGAGCCGGCTCCGGCGGTCAACCGCGAGAAACCCGAAGGGACGGCTGAAGTCGAGGTCGACGTGCCTGACGCGGTACCGGGACGGCGGGGCCATTCCACCCCCGACGGCGCCGAAGGCGGTGATCGCGGCGGCTTCGAATCCGGCGGAGTGGAAGGCGGCGACGACGTTCTGCCGGGCCTGGGTGACGGCGAGCGGCTGGGTGCTGATGCCCGGGAAGTGTCCGCGGGCCGGGTCGGTCACCGTTGCCAGGCCGAAGACCTCGGGCAACTCCAGGAGGTCGCGCGTGGCGGCGATGGTGAAACGCGGGATTTTGACGTTCAGCACGTCCTCAGGGACGTGGTCGCGAACGTGGCGGACAGTCATCCCGGGGCCCGGACAGCCCGCAGCCAGAACATCGGCCGGCGTGGCGAGATGACGCCCGTCCAGCACATCGACCCCGGCGCCGAGAACCTGCCCGGGTCCCATCGAGTCGTCACCCATCACCAGATGGACGTCGATCCCACCGGTACCCATGACCCGAAGCAAGGTCAGCCGGCCGGCCGGGGTGTCGGCGACCCCGGCCCGGTCCAGCAGGCGGGTGCTGCGGCGTAAGACATGGATCTCACGTCCGGCCCACGGGCCGCCCTCGAACAGGCCGACGCCGTCGGTGAACGGCCGCAGCCACGCGGTCCGCACGGTCAGCGCCATGGCCAGGACGAGCAGCACGCGGTCGCTCAGCTGGAGGGGCATGCTGTCGATCAGCCCGCCGGTCTGCTCCTTGGCCCAGGTGTCGAGCCGGAGCCGGTCCGCGGCCGGGTCTGCGGTCAGTTCGCCGTGCATGCCCGCGGGAAGCGTGCTGAGCCAGTCCCGACGTAACGGCAGGTCCGGCCGGGACCACAAGCCCAGCGCCGACCGTACCGCCGTGGACTCGTCCATGATCGACAGCACGACTCGGGCCGCCTGGGACGCGGTGGCGGCGTCCATCCCCACGGCCTCCTGCAGTTCCGCGCGCCCCCCTCCTCCGGCGGCTGACGCGAGATGAGCCAGCAACGGCCAGGCGCCTGCGCCGGCCATCACGACGGATCCCCCCGAACAGGTCTGCACCCACCGGGCGGTCAGTGCGTTGGCGGCGGTCACCGCGGCGTGCTGCTGCTGCCGGCTCATGCGGGCGACCGTACAAGATCGATGCATCCGGTGCGGCGGGATCTGCTCGGTCAGTCCGGGCGTGCCCGGCCGCCCCGTCGCTCCTCCACCACCGGGCGCGCGAGCAGCTTGTCGAGGCTGCGGCGTTCGCGTTTGGTGGGACGCCCCGCGCCACGAGCCCGGACGGCCACCGTCACGGTCTCCTCGCGGGGAGGGGGCGGAGGGCTCTTGTCGACGTAGCACTCGGCGGCCACGGCGGCGCCGACGCGCTTGGTGATGGCACGGGAGACCACCACGATGCGTTCGCGCCCGTCATGCCGCAGCCGGATCTCGTCTCCGACCCGTACGGCGTGCGCAGGCTTGACCCGCACCCCGTTGACCCGGACGTGACCGCCCCGGCAGGCGTCGGCCGCGGTCGAACGGGTCTTGGTGAGCCGTACCGACCAGATCCAGCTGTCCACCCGCACACTCAGCTGCTCACCCACCCCGACACTGTACTGAGAACCCCGCACCGCCGACATCCACCCCTTGCCTGGCAGGGGGTGAATGCGCATGACGACCAGAGCTCGCGGCATGCCTGGGTCAGCCGTGCCTCAGCTGGGCCCGCTCGACGTACCCAGGAAAGTCCGGACCACGGGCCCAGGCGGCTCCTGCGGTGGGCGTGGTCGGCGAGGTACGTCCGAGGCTGCGCCTGTCAAAAGGAGCACAATGGCCGCACACGAGCACCCGCTCACGGATCTCGACCAGCGCCTGTTGGCCATCGCGCACGAGCACGGATTCATCCTGCACCCCGAGACCGATCTGTCACGGCTTCCGGCGGAGGCCGGATCAAGGATTGCTGACGCGCCCAAGCGCTCCGATGGCATGCGTCACTTTCCCAAGAAGGTCAACAGAGGCAAGCGGCCGTCCACCTACGGCTATCCGATCACCTGCGCGGATCTCACAGCATTTGGCCGGCTCCTCGCCTCTCTGACATAGAGGCGTCCTTCGGTTGTCCCGCCGGGGCAGGCGCAGCGCTCGGAGGACTTCCCGAGGGCCGGCGCCTTCTACGTGTTCGATCGGCGGTTCTGTCGTGACCGCTTCATGCCGTGGCGAGCGGCCAGAGAGGCTCCGGCGTGTGCCGAGAACGCTGTCAGGCGCCGAATCACTGGCCAGAGCCCAACCTTGGGGGAGGCGTGGCCGCTCACTGGCTGGCGTGGACGTCGGGTCAGGTCTTCTCCTGGAGGGTGACGTTGACCTCGTGCGCCTGGCCGTCCCGCAAATAAGTGATCTTGACCTGTTGGCCCGGCTTGGCGCCTCTGACCTGTCCGACGACGGTCTCGCCCGCGTCGACCGGCGTGTTGCCGATCTTCGTGATCAGGTCGCCCTGCTTCAGTCCGGCCTTCTCCGCCGGGCTTCCCGCTATGACCTGGCTGATCAGGGCGCCGGGCACATCGCCGGTCGCGTCGGTGACGCTCACCCCGAGGACCGCGTGGCGGACCTTGCCGGTGGCGATGAGCTGGTCGGAGACCTGCTTGGCGGTGTTGACCGGGATGGCGAAGCCCACACCGCCGCCGGCGGCGTTCGAGGCGATGGCGGTGTTGATGCCGACCAGTTCCCCAGCGGCGTTGACGAGCGCGCCGCCGGAGTTGCCCGGGTTGATCGAGGCGTCGGTCTGGATGGCGCCGCCGATCGTCGTGCCGGCGCTCTGCCGGCTCTGCTCCTGCCCCCAGCCGGGAGGGAGCTGCTGCCGCTGGTCAGGGCCGGTGGTGAGGGTACGGTCAAGCGCGCTGACGATCCCCGCCGTCACGGATCCGTCCAGGCCGAGGGGGCTGCCGATGGCCAGTACGGCATCACCGACCTTGAGTGCGTCGCTGTCGCCGAGCGTCGCCTTGGTCAGCCCGGACACGTCCGCGGCCTTGATGACGGCCAGGTCGGTGGCTGGATCGGTGCCGACGATGCTCGCCTTGGCCGTCTTGCCGTCGCTGAACTTCACGCTCATCTGCCCGCCGCCCTGGCTCGCGCCCTCGACCACGTGGTTGTTGGTGAGGATGAGGCCGTCCGCCGACAGCACGACGCCCGAGCCCTCGCCGGTCTGCCCCTGGATCATCACGACGGTCGGCTGAACCTTGGCCGCGACGTCTGCCACGGTGAGCGACCCGGAGGCCGGCTTGAGGACGGGACTGGGCACGTGGGTGGTGGTGGTGGCGACGGGCGCGGGCCGGAAGGTGGTCACCGCGACGGCGCCGACCACCCCGCCGACGATCGCCATCGCTGCCAGCGCGAGCCCGGCCACCGCCTTCTGGCCGGCGGTGAAACGGGCCTTCAAGGTCGGCGCCGGCGGAGGCGGGGGCGGCGGCTGCTCCGTGACGATCGGGTCACGGCGGGGGAAGCCTCCGGCGGTCGGTGGCGTGGTGCCGAACTGGCTCCACCCGCCGTTTCCCTGCGCTCCAGGGTCCTGCTCGTGAGGCTCGTGCGCGTTCATCTGTCATCTCCCTCAAGTTCTGCTGCCTCACGGTGCCAACTCCGGCGTAAGACCCGGCTAAGCCCTTGATCCCGGAACCGGGCCCGCTCCTCATGACGGCCTTATCGATCCAGGTCGGGGCGGGGGGTGAGCCGCCGATATTGCTTTCTACATGTTGTCGAACCTGACCGGCCGGACCGGTGGGCCGAGGCGGCGTCTCAGGGGCGCGGGGTGGGGAGCGCGTCGCTGAGTGAAGTGAGCAGGAGGTGGCGCTGCAGCAGGGTGAGCTCACCGACGCTGGTGCCGGGATCGATCTTGGCCTGGCGCAGGGTCCGCGTGATCTGGTCGGGGGTGTGCTCGGGCAGGGCGCGCAGGAGGGCGGTGGCGTCGGCGGTGATGGTGGTGGCGTCCCTGCGCGCCAGGAGCTGTTCGAGGGTGAGCCGCCTGGCGGTGACGGCGGCGCGTAGCTGGGCCTCGGACATCTGCCGAGGCAACGGATCGCGGGGCGGTGCGGCTTCGGCCGTTCGAGGGTTCGGCGCGGTGGCGAGGCCCCGGGCGGCGGCGACCGGTGCGGAGGATGCCGGCGGACCGTCGGCGAGCAGGGTCTGGGCGGTGACCAGCAGGCCGCCGATGGCGGCCACGGCGGTGGCGGCGAGGACGAGGTGGCGGCGGGTCAGGCGGCGGCTGTCGCGGGCGATGGTGAGTCCGATGAGACCGGTACGCAGCAGTACGCCGGTCACCATGCCGAGCAGCACCGGCACGCTCTGGGCGGGCAGCGGCGCCACCGTCGCCAGGACGACGCCGGCCGCGGGAGCCAGACAGGACAGGGTGAGCCAGGGGGCGGCCGGTCTGCGTGCCAGGTCGAGCATGGCGGTCAGGGCCAGCCCTTCACTGGCCGAGTGGATCACCAGGGCGGCCACCACGACGGCGGACGCGGCCAGGGCCAGGGTCGCCCCCTCGATCATGCGGTGCAGCGACAGGGCGGCCGCGGTGCCCACACCGCCGTAGACGGCGGCGCTGACCGCCTGCTGGACCCGGCGGTGCAGGCCGGGCGCGTGCCGCCCGCCGCCGGCCTTGTCGCCGTGACCGTGCCCGCAGCCCTTACGGGTGAAAAACGTGATGACCAGGAAGCCGAACGCGCCGGCCACACCCACCACCCACAGCGGCACGCCGGTGGCGTCGGCTTCGTGCCAGGCGTCGGGCAGCAGGTCGACCAGGGCGGTGATGAGCATCAGCGCCGAGGCGACGGCCAGCCAGACGCTGATCGTGGCGTTCCTGCGGCGGGCCAGGGAGGCGCCGACCAGCGTGGACAGTGCCACCAGCACGACGGCGGCCCAGGTCGTCCAGGCGGGCAGGGCAGTGTCGGGGGCGGAGGCTTTCACGTTCAGGTCGAGCAGGGTGTGCAGGGGCACTGATGGCGGCGTCGATCCCCCGAGCGGCACGAGCATGACACGGCCTTTCCGGCGAGGGTGCGGGGTTGGTGGGCGGTCGTCGCGTCGGGACACCGCGACGACGGACGGCACGAGCCGACGAGCCGGGCCGTCCGTCAGTGACCGGCGGCCGGGTCGCGGGTGGAAGGGGGCGAATGTACGGTGATCGGCCGCTGCGAGGCCGCGTCATGGGCGCCGTGGGCGAGCGTGGGGCCGTGAGCGTCCAGGTCGGCCAGGGCGGCGCGCAGGTGGCCGAGTTGGGTGTGCAGGTTGTGCTGCAGGTTCCGGCCCTGGTCAGTGATGGCGCGTTCGAGCCGGTCGAGCTGTTCGTCAAGGGCCTGGTGGGCGGCCCGGGTCAGCGCGTCGGCGGCCGACGCGGCCTCGCGCCGCAGTCGTTCGGCGTCGGTACGGGCGTCGGCGAGGATCTGGTGGGCTTCCTGCTGGGCGGACTCAAGGGCTTCCTGGGCGCTGCGGTGTGCCGCCGCGAGCACGCCGGCGTCGGTGGGCGTGTTCGCGGGAGGGGTGGCGCCGAGGCGTTCGCGAAGCTGGGTGTTGTCCTGCCAGAGCAGGCTGAGCGTGGTCTCCACGTGGGCGAGGAAGGCGTCCACCTCGGCCAGGTCATAGCCGGAGCGCAGGCGGACGACCGTGAAGACCTGATGGCGCACCGCGGAGGCGGTCAGCAGGGCGAGCCGGCCGGGCGTCCCCGCCTGGAGCGGCGGTGTGGTGGCGCCGTCGAGGGCGGCGTGGCTGTGGGGGAGGTGGAGGCCACGGTCGTGGTCATGGTCGTGGTCTTCGTGCATGAGGAACTGGTCCAGCCTTTCACCGTCGTCTCGATGTCGTGACTCGGCGGGCGCGGGGCGCTCCGGCGTCGCTCCATGGGCGAGCCGGAGCGGGATCGGCCGCGCGGGCGAGGTGACGGCCCGACCGCCGGGGCGGCTAGGACGCGGTGGTGCCGTGGTCGTCGTGGCAGTGACCGGCGTCGCAGCCCTGGTCCTGCACGGTCGTCGCGGTGTGATCGTCGGCGCAGTCGTGCTCAGTGCCGTGGAGGCAGGGAGCCGTGGGGTGGTCGTGGGGGTCGGTCATCGGTGTTCCTTTCACTCGGTGGGTGCGTGTGGCTGCACCGGTGCAGGGGAACCTGTGGAGCGCGACCAGGTCCTGGGAGTCCTGACCGGCGAACTTCCACGTTGTGTAGTTGACGCATTACCGAAAGTTTAAACATCTGATCAGATGTTCATGAGTAAAGCCTCGATCTCCGCCAAGGCTCTTGACCTTCGGGGCTACGGCGTCCAGCATCTGTACATATGAACATCCAGTCAGATGTTACGGACTGCGAGCCCCCGTTGCATCTGGCCATCGCCCACGTCGCCCACCTTCCGAGGAGCTCCAGGCATGTCTGAGCAGCAGGGTCACGACCACCGTCACGACGGCCCCCGCGGACACGGGCATGGACACGGACACGGACACGGGGTGAGCGCGGACGCCGACCGGCGTCACCTGCGCGGCGCGCTCGCGCTGATCGCCGGCTTCATGCTCGTCGAGGTGGTGATCGGCGTGATCGCGGGTTCGCTGGCCTTGATCTCCGACGCCGGGCACATGCTCACCGACGCCATGGCGATCGTGCTGGCGCTGGTCGCGATGCGGATCGCGGCCCGGCCGCCGCGCGGCGGCTTCACCTATGGCCTCAAACGCGCCGAGATCATCTCCGCCCAGGTCAACGGCATCACCCTGCTGCTGCTCGCGGCGTACTTCACCTTCGAGGGCGTGCGCCGCCTGGTCGAGCCGCCCGCGGTCGAGGGCCTGTACGTGGTGGCGACCGGGCTGGCCGGCATCGTCGTGAACGTGGCCGCCGCCTGGCTGCTGTCGAAGGCCAACCGTTCGAGCCTCAACGTCGAGGGCGCCTTCCAGCACATACTCAACGACCTGTACGCCTTCATCGGCACCACCATCGCCGGCCTGGTCGTCTGGCTGACCGGCTGGAACCGCGCCGACGCCATCGCCGCCCTCGTGGTCGCCGCCCTGATGCTGAAGGCCGGCTGGGGCCTGGTCCGCGACGCCGGACGGGTGTTCATGGAGGCCGCTCCCGCCCGGCTGGACCCGGCCGAGGTGGGCCGCCAGATCGCCGCGATCGACACCGTGGTCGAGGTGCATGACCTGCACATCTGGGAGGTCACCTCCGGCTATCCCGCGCTGTCGGCGCACGTGCTGGTCGTTCCGGGCGCCGACTGCCACGCCGCCCGCCTGGCCGTCGAACGGCTGCTGCGCGAACACCACGACATCGGGCACACCACGCTTCAGGTCGACCACGTCACGCCCGGCGGCGACGCCTTCGACGAGAACGGCGCTCTCCGACGCCTGACACCGCACTGCCCCGACCCGCACGGCCCCACCCATCACTCACCACGGCCCGACGACGCCGGGGTCGCGGCAACCGCCTCCGCCGCTGCCGACCACACGGCCGCGAACTGGGCCGCCACCTGCCACGACGGCGACCACGTCACATGATCGACGACACGGCCGCGGCCCTCGTCGCGGCCGTCCCGCCCACCACCTTCGCCCGGGGATGACCCGATGACTCCTCGGCCGCCCGCGCCGACCCGTCGCGAGGCGCTGCGTACGGGCGCGATCGCCGCGCTGGCCGCCGCGATGGATCACGCGCTCGCCGGACCGCCTGCCGCCCTGGCGTCACCGTCGACGGCCGACTCGCGAAGCCTCGCCTCGACCGGCCGGATCCTGCTGCGCGGCGGACGCCTGCTGCACGGCACCGTGCTGCAGTCCTTCGCCTTCGACGAACGCGACAGGCACCTGTACGCCCTCCAGCTCATGCAGGGCGGCGTCCGCCTGGACGGAGAACGCCATGCTCGCACCCAGGCCGAACGCGCCCGGCGCGGCGACCTGTGCCTCAACCGCCTGTCCCTGGACGGCACCCTCACCGGAGCGATGTACCTGCTGGGTTTCGGGCACGGCGGCGCCCTGGGCGTGCAGCGGACCGCGGGCCGCGACCCCGTGCTGTGGACCGAGTGGGACGCCGGCCCGGCCTCCGGCTACGGTCGCGGCATCTGCCGTTTCCCCTTCAGCGACGGCGCCGTCCTGACCTCGGGCAGCCGGTGCCTGACCGCCTGGCGGCCGCTGCCCGGCTCGACGAGCAACGCCCCGGCCCTCGATCCCGACTCCGGCCGGTTGCTGCTGCGCTACAAGGTGGCCGGCGAGCCGCGCCTCCGGCTCCTGGACCTGCGTTGTACGGCCCCCGGCGGCCTTCGCCCGCTCGCCGACCTGCCGCAGCCCGGCGCCGCCCTCGGGCTGCCGTTCCAGGGCATGGCCCTGCACGCCGACCACGCCTACCAACTGCTCGGCAGCGCCTACGGCCCCGCCAACCCCGTCTCCTCATCGGGGAACATCCGCCTCTACCGCATCCATCTGCCCAGCGGGAAGGTGGAGCAGCAGATCCTGGACCGCACGGCCAGGAACCTCGTCCCCCGCGAACCCGAAGGACTCGCGGTTCTCGCGTCGTCCGACACCGGGCCGCTGCTGTGCATGGGCCTGACCCAAGGGCCCGTAGGGGACAAGTCCTTCTCCCTCTACGCGCGCCCCCTCGGATGAGTGAGACGGACTCCGCTTACGGCATCCATATTCTACGTGCTGTAGAAGTTCTACGAACTGTAGAAGCACGTGAGTTCGGAGGTGGCGGATGGGCAAGAACGCCGAGGGCACGCTGAAGGAGCGGCTCTCCGCGCTGCAGGCCGAGCAGCGGCGCGCGGAGCGCCGGCGACGGGTCGTCATGATCAGCGCCACGGTGATCACGGCCGCCGGGATGGCCGCGGCGGCCACGGCGTTCGTCCTGGACGACCGGGCCGGACGGTCGCTGGACGCGGTCCAGACGATCAACGTGAGCAGCCGCAACCACACCGACAAGGTCGTCAGCTACCCGCAGGCCCCGCCGGTCGGCGGCGACCACGCGCCGGAGTGGCAGAACTGCGGCATCTACAGCAAGCCCCTGCGCAACGAGAACGTCGTCCACAGCCAGGAGCACGGAGCCGTCTGGATCGCCTTCCAGCCGGGGCTGCCGAAGGACCAACTGGACATCCTCTACCAGCAGGCCCAGGGACGCGACTTCGTCGTCCTGTCGCCGTACACGGGGTTGTCCGCGCCGGTCGTGCTCAGCGCCTGGGGCAAGCAGCTCAAGCTCGACGACGCCGGCGACCCGCGGCTGACGGCGTTCCTGCGCGCCAACATCAACGGCCCTGGGACGCCCGAGCCGGGCGCGTCCTGCAGCGGCGGGATCGGGGAGCCGTCGGCATGAGGCTCCTGGCGTACCTGCGGCGGCGCGGGGTCCTGGTGGCGGTGACCGCCGTGCTGACGCTCGCGCTGTCCGCCCTCGGCCTCCGCCTCTGGTACGCGGGCCCGCCCGGGGACGCGTCGCTGGAGGCCGGCTTCGCCCGTGACATGCAGGCCCACCACGCGCAGGCCGTCCAGATGGCACTGATCGTCCGCGACCGCACCACCGACCGCGAGGTCAGGACGCTCGCCTACGACATCGCGACCACCCAGCAGCAGCAGATCGGGCAGATGTACGCCTGGCTGGACCTCTGGGGCCTGCCCCAGGCGTCGCTGGAACCCCGCATGGCCTGGATGCGTCAGGGCCACCAGAACATGCCCGGCATGGGACCGCAGTCCGCCCAGATGCCCGGCATGGCCACCCGCGACCAGCTCAAGCAGCTGGAACAGGCGAGCGGCAAGGAGGCGGAGACCCTCTTCCTGCGCCTGATGATCCCGCATCACCAGGGCGGCGTGCAGATGGCTCAGGCGGCGCAGGGGAGCGTCCAGCCGCAGGTGAGACGCATGGCGAGGTCGATACTCGCCGCCCAGAAGGCGGAGATCGAGCTGATGCGCGACATGCTCGCCGCCCGCGGCGCGGCCGACACGCCTGCGCCTCAAACCGGCTGAGGCATGGCCGGGCTGGGCACCCACACGCTGTACTGCCGCCTGCTGCACGGCGTCGTCGTGCTCACCGCCAAGGACCAGGGATGGCTGCCCTACCCCTGGCTCTTCGGCCCGCTCGGCGCCCTGACTATCGTGCTGTGCCTGCCGCAGGCCCGCGGCCTGTTCAGGTGGGTGCTCGAACCCCGCCTGACCTTGCTCTACCGGACGGCCGGCCAGGTAGCCGGCTACCAGCCGACCTCGTCGCAGCCGATGTGGCCGTCCGGCTCCACCTGCAGGGTCGCGTGCGCGACGCCATGACGGGTGCGCAGCAGGTCACGGGCCTGATCGAGGACGGAGTGATTGTCGCTCTGGTCGCCCGTGACGAGGTGGGCGGTGGCCACGTTCATGCCGGAGGTCAGCGTCCACAGGTGCAGGTCGTGCACGTCGCGCACGCCCTCGATGGCCGCCAGGTCGGCCGCCACGACGGAGGCGTCCATGCCCTCGGGCACGTGCTGGCCGAGCACCGCGAACACCTGCCGGCCGAGCGAGATCGCACGCACGGCGACGAACACGCCGATGGCCAGCGCGATGACCGTGTCCCAGAACACCTGACCGGTCGCCGTGATCAGCCACCCCGCCGCGATGACGCCGACCGAGCCCGCCGTGTCGGCCACCACCTCCAGGTACGCGCCCTTGACGTTGAGGCTCTCACTGGCGCCGGACCGCAGCAGGAACAGGGCGATCAGGTTGACCACCAGCCCGAGCGCGCCCACGACGAGCATCGGCCCTGAGGACACCTCGGCCGGGCCGCCGATCCTGCCGATCGCCTCGGCGACCACATAGACGGCGACGCCCAGCATGAGGACCACGGCCAGCAGCGAGGCGAACACCTCGGCCCGGTAGGAGCCGTAGCTGCGCCGGCCGGTGGTGTCGGGGCGAGCGGCGATCCTGGTGGCGACCAG